>JAITWJ010000007.1 GCA_031285325.1 Bacteroidales bacterium | reverse complement strand
CTCTAAAAACTCAAAGTTCGAGGCTTGCGAGGCGATAAAAGCGCAGTTTACATGAACGTAAATGAGCATTTTATCGTCCGAAGCATAACGATGAAATTGGAGTTTTTAGAGGTTCCCTTATTAATAAGGGGATTAATCCCCTTGTTGTTGCTTTTATTCGCAAATCAATTCTGTTTGAGTATATAATAATTCAAACAGTGTCTAAGTTTACATATCGAATGTGTAAACAACTATATCCTGACTGTTTTGATACAGCCCGTAAATAACAGTTTCCCCATTTTTATCTCTGCCAAATTTTACACACGAGAGTTCTTTACTTTCAATTTCATTGGGGAAAACGGCACGAATACCCGTACTGCTGTTTTTTGAATCGTAATAATACCAGTAATCACCGTCTTTTACAATAGCTTTGCAGGAATTATCGGGCATTACTTCAAAATCTGCTATCCATTTATTCAGATAAAGTTTGCCTGCTTCTTCAATATACGAAAGTTCTTCGCGAACAGGAATATGCCCGGCTACGGTTCCCGTTTCAAAAAAATCGTGTACAGTTGTTGACGATTCAAAATTGTTCGACATTGCATGGATTTTTCCGAGCGATTGGCTGGCATAAAAATAACGCCCATTACATTTTTTTACAAGCGACGAACTTGCGTAATATTCCAAACGATGTTTCTTGAAAAACTCGTCAAGCGGCGCTGTCAGTTTGTATTGCCCGCTTTGGGTATTGTAGAACATCAATGTGGAAGCATGACTGTAAAATTCATCCCGAAAGGGACTGTCGCTCTCGTTTTTTGGCACGGCGCCTGTTCCCACTGCTGGCCATCCCTTTTGCAGACCAAAAACAAAAAGGCTATCCTCTTCAAAATAGCTGGCATCGGGATGAAGAAATATAAAACCGTGTTTTTCTTCCACATCAATATTGCTGAAACTGTACTGGCGCATGGTGTTGTTTTTTGTGTCCTTTATCAAACAAACCGGCATGTTGGAGTAACTAAGGGATGCGGTGGAATCGACCATTGTTCCTTCCAGTTTGGGCAGTGAAGCCATTATGTACAAACCTTTACCGGTAAAGGATGTGTTGAGGTACATCGAAACCAGCACTTTCTGTTCCTTAAAGTACCGAGAAATTTCAGGGGAAATGCTTTTGCTGATGTACATTTCGTCTTCTTCCTGCAAAGGAGCAAGTATTACGGGCGATTCGTAGCTATTGCCCTGTTTCGTGTAGAGAATATACGAATTGGTAAGATGGTTGTTTACCACAAGCCTGTTGCCTGTTTGGTCTATGGCAAACTGATGAATAAGCGGCAGCGTATCGGCTCCGGCTATCCTGACAGGATTTACTGATTCTTTTGGCGTCTTGAAAAGCGCGCCGACTATTTTGCCGACAGACATCTTTTTCTGCCTGAGACTGTCAATATTAAAACGCAGCGAATACGAAATGCCTTTTTCTTCCGACGTTTGGTTAACAGCACTGTTGGCAAATTCTTCAAAATCCTTTTTATGAATCATACCGCTAACAAAAGTGGTGTCCAACTGAATGCCCAAAGCAGGAACAGCAGCTACAATACGCCCCATGCGCAACGATATTTTTGAAAGATAGGGCACCATCGCCTCGTCGCCATTAACGGCAAAAATATCAGAAAACAGGTTCGTAGTGTCGGTATGAAGCAGGTTTCCGGGAAAATTTTGCTGCGAAATGTACTGCATCAGCGCTTTTTCCTTTTCGTACAGCAGAACGTTGATTATATATGCCTTTTCGGCGGTTGACTTGTGCAGCATGTTACTGTACATCACAACAAGACCTTCACAGCGGGGACAGCCCATAGGAGGAATAAAATTAACATACACTTCGTCCATGCCTTTGCTATCAACTCCCTTTGAGCGCAATATACCGGCAACATACTCCTTTAGCATTTCCTGCGTACCCTGCCTCTGGCGCATATAGTAAAGATAATCCTCTTCGGCTTTCAGCGCCGTGGTGCACAGCATAATACCGAGAATGATAATTGTTTTTATTGAAAAATAGCTTTTCATTTTCTTCATTATTAATAATTTTAAGACAATCTAAAAAATGAACTTGGCAGCAACATAATTTTCCGCTACATCAAAAGAAATTATAATTGAAGCACAGCGTTTGAGTGTAAAACCGGGACATATTTTTACTCTTCATCCCGAAAATACGCATCCTTCTTCACCACTTTATACCCATAAACAAGCCTATCAGGTAAAAACTCCCTTTTTTATAGTCCGACAGGTTGAGTACCGGCAAGTCCACAAATCCCAGCAACAGATTGTCGGTAATGTGGTACCCTAAATTCACCTTGACGGGAACAATTGCGTCTATGTTCTGCATGTTCCCTCTTTTGCTGATTCCTGCACCGATAGAAGCCGACATCACAAAATTACGGAAAATGATACCTTCGGCAATCGTAAACAGCGCTGCGGTTGAGTACAGTCCGCCATTGTCAGAACCGGACTGGTATGCGCCCCAGAGGTCGATTCGGAAACGGTGCTTGTTATCAATGATGCGCCCTGCTGTAAGACTTGCACTTAAACGCCCGCCGTCATTGACGTGCTTTTTAAAACATGCCCCTGTAGCCGGCTCCACATACCATTTTTGCTGTGCCGGCGCAGTGAAGCAGATGCAAAAAAAAAAGAATATTTTTCATTTTTACTCCATATTTAAGGCAATGTTTATTATAGCAGCAGCAAGTCCACTGTAACCAACACCAAAAAGAACAACTCCTCCAACAGAGCCGCAGCCAGCCATTGCTCCAAGTGCATCAGCTGCTACTACAATCCCGTAATGCCACCATTTCCATCCACCTCTTCTTAAAGTTCCTGTTTCAGGGTCAATCAAATCCATTTCTTCTGCCCAAAAATTCAAAGAATACCGCATGGTTGATGTGCCTGCTAAAACAACCTCTCTTTCATTGGAAGGAATTGCAATGATATTATTAAGAATTTTGTCTTCAAACTCAATAATTTTATTGGACACATCGTTATATGTCAAGCCTTCTATTTCAGACATAGCAATAATATCATGGAAAAAAAATTGTAACTGGCGTTTTGTATAGAAATCCACATTAAGAGATTCTATAAAATTTACATAATTATTTTTCATGTCATCAATCAGAAATTCCATAGCAGCTATAAATTCTGCAGTATCCGTAATATTTACAGTTGATTTTGACATTGCCATGCCTTCTTCTGAAAGCACTTTTTGGGCAGCCTGACCGGATACTCTAATTCGTTCCTCAAAACTTGCATCGGGCGAATCTTTCAACTCATCCAGCGCAATCCTTAAACCCTTATTATGCAAATCACCATAATAATCAAACGGATTATCAGGATTTGCAGGATTTATCAATGCCTGCTCTTCCATTGCAGAAAATTCAACATCTTCAACCTGACTCTTGTTGCATGCAAATAAAACCATTGCTGCAACTATTGCTGTGGCAATTATGCCAAAAATTAAGTGTTTCATTTCTAATTATTTTATGTAAAAAACTAATTTACTCTCTTTTTGCAGGCTTCATATTACTTCTATAGGAGTTTGATGCATTTACCATACCTATTCTCCCTCTATTTATTGCCCACAATGTATAAGGAATTTGAATCCCCTGTGAACTGCCAATCATTATCTTAGTTAACAGCTTTTATGTTTTGTATTTATACTTGCGCCGCCACAAGCGGCGCTGTCGGTAGCTAAGTCGCCACGCTATCCATTGTTGTTCGGCGCTGTATGGTTTATTCCATCTCTTCATATAATAACTGTTTAATCATTAACTCATGTTCCATATTTTGATATTTTTAAGTTGATACAATGCTATTTTAAAACGGCAAAATAAATTTTGTTTTTCACAGCAAAACAATTCAACATCCAAACAAACCTCAATCGCTCTATTATGATGCAAACCAGCAAATAAATGCGATATCTGCGCAACATGAGTTATTATTATTATCAGCACAAAAATAAAGGTTGTTATTAGTATATAACAATGATTTTTATCATGTTTTTAATTTTTATTTGATGGTGTTATGCGTGATTTTTATTTTAACCCATAAACGACGCGGGTTATATAGATTTGTGTATATTTTTATATGTATAATAATGTGATACTTATATATTTTTTTCTTTGTATAAGTTTTTATCCAGATTTATCTGTTCTCCTACGGTTACGGCGACTAATTGGGCAGTACCTGCGAGCAAAAATACATGATTATCAATTAATTTACACTAAAAGTAAACCACAAACCACAAGGAGCACAAAGCTGTTTACAAAGGGCACTGTGTATTTGTGAGCCTTGTGTGTTCTTTGCGAACTTTGTGGTAAAAGATAGTAGGTATGAATCAAAAATTAATTTACAACTCATGTTACGCAGTATTACTTTTGATAGCCTTGAAAAGGCTGAATTTTCATAACAGTATGCAAATGTAGGGGCGGGGTTTGCCCGCCCAGCGCAGCTTACGGTAAACAGACAACAGCACAGCTGCCCTTGCGGGCAGGGAGATACGAACGTCATTTTCCGCAGGCAACGCTCCGCTTCGACACTTCGACAGGCTCAGTAACCGAAGCGGTAGTTGAGCCTGTCGAAACTCAGCGACCAGCTCGCCGGTGCGGTTATGAAGAGTCAGCCTTTTCAAGGCTGTTTTGCGTAACATGAGTTATATGTGAAATAAATATGAACACTTACTATAAGTATATATTGTTTAATTATGAACAGTTACTTATCTTTGCTGCGGTCAAAATTCAGGCTAAGTTTCACAAGAGTTGTTATTGATTGTAATATTCATCTTTAAAAGTTTAACAGTATGGCAAATATATTGCATCGCGTTAAAGCATTTTTGTATCCCAACGAATTGACGGCCGACCCCGACGATTACTCGGCGCGTGTGTCGT
>JAITWJ010000069.1 GCA_031285325.1 Bacteroidales bacterium | reverse complement strand
ACGGATTACGAATACGCCGAATTTTCGCATTTTTTTAATTTTCATAAAGCGAATATCAATAAGGAGTTTAAGAAAATGCAGATTGATTTTGAATGCGCCTACCAGTACAAACACCGTCTTTATTGCGATAAAAAGACTGATGCCGGTAATGTACGAGAAGTAACCGCTGAAGATATTCTGAGAATGGAAAAATATGCAAGTGAAATGCAGGATGTTAAATTTTACAAAGCGATAGCAAAATAAACACACAACTTAAAGAAAAAATGCAGAAATTAGCAAACGACTACGCTAATAGTAAGCATACCGATAACGAATTGCAAAAAATTGTTGCAAATGATTTTTTCGCAGGCGCAACAGCCATGTACGCCGCCCTCAAAGAGCAAATCGAATGGGTAAGCGTGGAAAACAGGCTGCCGGAATCAACAGGTAGTTATATTGTAAAATGCAATACTTTGTATTCTGGAAAATATCGCATTGCATTTTTCAATGCAACACATAATGATTTTAAATTGTCTGACGATAAGCATGTTACCCACGGCGCAAAATTGAATTATGATTGACACGGTTAAAATAAAATCAATGAAAAAAGGCTTGCAGTACTTAAATGAAAAAGATTTGACCTGGAAAACCGGCTTGCAGGTATTTACGGAGTATTTAAACGAAAATGTATATAAGTTATGGAACCACTAAAAGTCCTTGTAGCATGTGAATACAGCGGTGTTGTTCGCGATGCCTTTGAACATGCCGGCTGCGATGCGTGGAGCTGCGACATTCTGCATACCGAAAGTGAGCAGACAAAGGCAGCAGAGAAGCACATACAGGGGGATGTGATGTATATGTCTCCCAATTATTTCAATGAAAAAATAACATTCAGTGAATATATGCCTGTCAAGAAGCAATTAAATCAAAGATGGGACTTGCTTATCGGCCACCCGCCATGCACCTATTTAAGTTTTGCCTACACCGGAAAGGAACGTTACTCGCTGGAACGCTTGCAGAAAAAAATACACGCCTATCAGTTTTTCCTCAACTTGTGGAACGCGCCGGTAGAACATATATGCCTTGAAAACCCGATGGGCTACGTGCATTCTGGATTGCTGCCATGTACGCAAATCATTGAGCCGTATTATTTCGGGCACGACTACAAAAAGAAAACCTGTCTCTGGCTCAAAAACCTGCCGAAACTCACTTACAGTTTAACCGATACCATGTTTGAGAAAAAGACAGCACAGGAGCCAACAAAGATATTTTTAGACAATATGACAAAAGTAAAGCGAAAAGGCAACATAAAAGTAGAAAGAGAAAGTGTTTTATCGCCTTACGCGAACCAAAAAGAGCGTTCCAAATTCCACAGCGGCATAGCCCGCGCGATGGCGCAGCAGTGGACAGAATATATCAATCAATTAAATTTAAAAAAAACATGAAAACATTCAAAGGAAAAGCAATTTACAATCCACGAGGTAAAGCAGCCGAATATTCAAAATGGGCTTGCAACTTCTATGTAGGATGTTCCAACGGCTGCACTTACTGCTATTGCAAAAAAGGAATATTAGCGGGTGCAATGGGACAGAATAAACCACAACTGAAAAAGTGTTTCAAAGGCGAACCACATGCACTTGAAGTGTTTGAAAAGGAATTGAAAGCCAATTTACTGGAACTGCAAAAACATGGATTGTTTTTCAGTTTCACCACCGACCCGCTTGTGAAGAAGACAGCAAATTTAACAAATATTGCCGTAAATATTTGTGTAGCTAATAAAGTGCCTGTTAAGATTTTAACAAAATGCACAAATTATATTATGAATTGGGCACATGGAGTTCATGGTGGGGATGCCTTTATTTCAGAAATGAAAAAATACGTTGCTTTCGGATTTACCCTCACTGGTCATGACGAATTGGAGCCAAACGCAAGCACCAACGCCGAGCGTATCGAAGCCATGCGAAAACTCCACGAAGCAGGTTTCAAAACATGGGCAAGCATTGAACCGGTGATTGATGTCAATGATAGTTTGTATATGATTTCTAAAACAGCAAGATTGGGAGTATGCGATTTGTATAAAATCGGATTAGAAAGAGGGGAAAAGTATGACAAAATGTTGCTTAAAAATTTCATCACAGCAACAATAAGAGAGATAATTTATTTTGAGGATAAGGCAAAAATATACTTCAAAGACAGCCTCTTAACGCAAGCCGGCATAAACAGAGAAGATCTACCCGAAAACTGCGTTGGCAGAGATTATAATATGTTTAACAATTAATAATTAAAAGAATATGAAAGGAATATGTTTTACAGAGCCGCTTTTTTACGCGGCTGTAAACGGAACTAAAACGCAGACAAGGCGGATAATAAAGCCGCAGCCGCAAGGCTGTTTTGTTCCAATAGGTCAAAATACCTATCAAGACGGACATTACACAAATTTTAAACCTAAATACCAAGTCGGAGAAAAAGTATATCTGAAAGAGCCTTACAGAGTTCATAATTGCATTTATTCATATTTGGCACAAGACGGTAAAAATATATGTTTTGCATATACGAGTATGTGCAATCTTGATTCCTGTACTGTTAATTTAGAATTTAAAACAAAAAAGAACATGCCGCAATGTTATGCACAACACTTCATCGAAATAACCGCCGTGCGTTGTGAGCGGTTGCAGGATATAAGCGATGAAGATTGCTTGAAAGAGGGGATTCAAGAACAACAATGGATTGATGGTGCGGATAGAGATATATTTTACGTTGTCAGAAATATGGATTGTGAATTATGCAATACTCCACAACAAGCCTACGCCGCCCTTATCGACAAAATCAGCGGCAAAGGCACTTTTGAAAGCAACCCGTATGTGTGGGTGTATGATTTCAAACTTGTAAAATATTAATAAAATGGGCAATATAGAAAAATACTTAAAGGCTTATTGGAGATACAGGGCTAAGTCAGAAAATTATATTCCATTAATAGAAGATGAAATTAAGCTACACTCCGATATATTCCCAGACTGTTTTATAATTAACCTGTTTCCGGGTGATGATTTAGGTGTATATCCTGAACACATGCTTGATGATATTTGCCCCTGTTATGCCCCTATCCATAAAGTTATAGAAGCTATAAATGAAGGCGAAAGACTTACAGAAATATGGTTTGAAAAAAATATGTGTTTATAAATAATTAAATAAAATGGGAACAAGAAAATTAGAACTTAAAGACATTGCAGGGTATTTGCCGTATGATTTATATGCAACAAGAAATAATTTTGTTGGTGTAATAAATCAAATTAATAGGAATGGAAATTTTGTTATTTCATGTTCAAATTGGCATGAAAATATAAATGATAAAAACCATCATAAACCCATTCTCCGTCCCCTTTCTGACTTGTACAAAACAATTACCCACAACGGGAAAGAGATTGTCCCGATTGTGGAACTTGCGAAGATGGCAATACCGAATTTGAAGTGGGATATTAACAAAAAAATGTCAATAGCTGAAATTATATCTAAATCGTCTTTTGATACAATTTTATTCGGATATACAGGACTGCATAGGTATTTCAAATACGTCAATGAAACTGATAGGTATTTTTACTATGTATATCAATACGATAATGTTGAATATATTCCAGATCAAATACAACTTTTCGACTACCTGCACGAACTCAAAATTGACTATCGAGGTTTGATTGATGCAGGTTTGGCGGTTAATGTAAATACACTTGAAAATAACCCTTATAAATAAGCTATGAAAAAGATTAAAGTATATGCAAGTATTGGTCGCCATGATTCTGGTAACTATGATGAGTTTGAAGTGCCAGATGACATGCCGGAAGAAGAAATTGAAGAAATCGCAAAAGAGTGCGCATTCAACATGTTTGAGTGGTGGTATGACATTGAATAAAAATAGTTAAACTAATTTAATCGTAGAAAAATAACTGCCGAAAAAATTGGCTATATATATGATAATGAGTACTTTTACATCATTAAACAGAACAATGAAAATGTAGAGCAATGAAAAAGTTAAACTGGTACATAGGAGAGCGAACTAGGGTGTGTTAGCGTAAAATATCGAATAATTTTATATCATTGCGCCATGGAACTTACACAAGTACAATACGATCAAATAGCCGACTGTTTTCCGAAACACAGGGGTAGTCTTACCTATTCTAACTTACATGTTATCAATGCTTTTCTTTACATTTGCG
>JAITWJ010000064.1 GCA_031285325.1 Bacteroidales bacterium | reverse complement strand
AATGATGCGCTGTTTCGAGTATTAATGTTTGCTGTTTTTAAATGCTGATGCATCCCGTTGTGATTACCGCCAAGTGTGTTTGCAAAAAGATACGGCGTTACGTACAGGTTTTGCGGTTTCTCTTCCACATTAATGGTTGAATAGAGTTCAAATCCTTTGGCATCATCCGTCCTTTTTATAAAATGAAGTTTGTTCCTTATCCCTACGGTTTGGATGTCGGTTTGCTGATGAACATCGGTTTCGGTATTTACGGTTCCGTGCCCGCCATTTCTTTCGCCCGAAAACAGTAGTGTTTCGTTTACATACAGTTTCTTTTCGTTTTTCCTGTACGATATTTCGCCCGACAGCCGGTTGGTGTTCATGCCCGATGAGAGTGTTTCGTCAATTATTTTCATGTTTCCGTCCGGAAGCATGTAAACTGTTTTTGCAATACTGTTTCGCCGTTCATAATCGTTCAGGAAAATAATATTTACTCCAAATTCGTCACCGTTTTTTGCTTTAAAAAGATTATTCAAAGTACCCGAATTGGAGTTATTGAAATAATATTTGTTTTTACTGATGGCGGGAGGGCTGGGCAATCGAATGGAGGTGGCCTGAAGGGTGTAATCGTAATCGTCGTCGGAAAACGAGCGCAGTTCAGCCGCCAAATCAACGCCACGATTGTTTCCTTTGTAAGTCGAAAAGTGCTGGTGGGTGCGTCCGAAATACATTCCCGTTAATCCGTTATCCCACAGCAAACGTTTGTCGAATCCGGCTCCGGCAGTTCCCAAAAGCTGAAAAACGCCTTTTACTCCCTGTTTCAGTTTAAGGTTAATTGATGCGCGGTCTTCGTACCGGAGGTCGCGCAATGCTTCAATGTCCTGATGGTTTTCAAACACCTGAACCGTGGCAATGTCTTTTGGGGAAATGTTATTGGTTGCCAATCCGTAACGGCTTTTCAGCAAATCAAGTCCTTCAATGTAAAATTTTTTAATGGGAGTGCCCATGTAGCTTATTTGACCCGATGGAGCAACGGTGATGCCGGGCATTTTTTTCAGCACTTCGCCTATCGAAATATCATTTTCAGCAGCATACGAATCCACGCTGTAATTAACCGTATCGCCATACGAATAGAGCTTATCGGCATTTACTGTTACACTTTTGATTTCCCACACCTGTTCTCTTACAGTGAAATCATGCCGCGATGATATGTTTTTAACGATTTTCGATTTGGGAACAATATTCAACCCTGTTATCTGTAATCGAATGCTGTCGTTATTGCTGTTGAACTTCAGGAGATAACTGCCTTCGTCGTTGCTTGTGCAAAATGCAATGGCTATGTTGGGATTTTCGACAGATGAAACAATTACGTTAAGCAGCGGACATACATTACCAATGCTATCTCTGATAGTACCTTCAAGCGTTGTTTGCGAAAACATATTGAAACTTGTGGAGAAACAAATAAATACAGTAAGACGTGTGAGTCGGGATGATAGCATTATGTTTTACATTTTTACAATGATGATATATTCATTGCTCCAACGGCTCATAAGGTATCGGCTTTTCATCTTTAATTTTTGCTTTTGTAACGCTTCCATCTTTGTTTATCACATAATTTTCTGAATTAGGGTTCAACGAAAGACTAAATTGCATTGGTGAGTTAAACATCTTCTTAATCAAATCCTCTGCCTGCGTTTTAGTACAGTTTTGGTATCCATTTTTTATCTCATATTCAACAATGGGTTCGTTCATATTACTGATTCCTGTGGCTGTCCATACAAAAAAACGATTGCTTTCCTCAACTTTAAGAATAAATCCCGGAAGCCCGTTAAATTTGTAGGGACCTCCATTAACGGGTAATTCTCTTGCAAACCATGCTTTGTAATCCCGTCCAGCAAAGTGTGTTGTTGCTAATTGACATTGATACCCCAAAATCATTTCAGTTTCGTTTTTCAATTCCCACACAAATATGGGTTGCTCATCAAAATACCGAAGAACGGGACCTTGCATAAAAGTTCGGTATGTTGTAAGACATTTACCTTTTTCATAATTATTGAAAATTTCATACGGGTAAATTTTACCCGGGCTCAAATTCTCCAACGTTTTAGCTCCCTTTTTTATATGCAACGTAGTAATCGAGTCTCCATGATTCATTGTTCTGCTGAAATCTTTCACCACTTTACTGCCCACCTGAACAATACGTATATCGCTGTAATATGATTCTTTTTGCGGTGTATATTTAAATTCAAGGAAATAGGTAACATGAAATTTGGAATGGTCAACAACTTTATATTTACTTATGTCCATACCACTAAGAGGCATAGGATGACGTTGAGACCAGCATGGTACAATAAATGTAATGTATAATACTACGAACAGTAATTTTATCATTGCGTTGCTATATGATTTGTTTATAATATCCAATACCCAAAATTCTATGCTAAAAAAACAGGAAAATGCAAAACTTTTGCGTTTCCCTGTTTCAATCTGTAAAATTACTATCCGTTATACCAAAAGGTACCTGAATTAGTTCCCTCTGTAGAATATCCACCACAAGTTCCTAATCCATGATTAGCTGTGCCGTTGTTGAAAGACGAACTGCCACCTGGTGTACCGGCATAATAACATGAACATGTACATACCCTGAAGCAATCATCATCCTCTTCTTGTTGTTCCACTCCGCCTTTTATCCGGCTCAAATTCCCGTTATTTAACTGGTTTTCTGCCAGTTTGTTTAACTTTAAATCCTTCATTTTGCAAGACTTAAGAAAACACTTGCCTACTCTATTAGCTTTTCGGTCTCCGCTCCGTTGTATCCCTACAACGAATTTGCTTACGCGGGGCAAATATACACCTTACTTTTGAACATCCAAATATTTTCGGGGAGTTTTTTTGAGAAAATATTTTTGGGTATTATTTTCAGTGCTTGTAAAATGTTATAAACCAAATATTTTATCCGCAAATAAATATTGTTAAAAATAAATTTGCTTGCACTTCGCTGATGAGCGATATATTTGTCCACTTAGTCC
>JAITWJ010000052.1 GCA_031285325.1 Bacteroidales bacterium | reverse complement strand
AGTATCGATCCGAAAACGATTAAAGAAATGAGAGTTGAAGCGCCCAAGGGTGAAGACAGCGACAGTGTGTTTATTTACATAACCACAAAATAAACCCGCTTTACTGCTTGAATTTATTTTCAAATATATTTTGCAATTCTCATCTCAATACTTATTTTTGCCAAAAATTGTTCAGGAAATGAATTTGATTTGTACATGTAATTATTGGTGGTGGCGTTCGCAACTTTCGCAAGTCGTGAATAGCTGTCCTGTGTAATTGGTGTACATACAGTAAATATCAATACAAAATAAAGGGTTGCCGGGTTTCACGGCAGCCCTTTATTTTTTCATCAGATTACAACATAAGCAACAGAAATTATTAAATAGAAATAAAAACAAACAATAAACTAAAATGAAAATACCGGTTATTATAAAAAAACACAACATGCTGGCCGACCTGCAAACACCCGTTGGCATCTATTTAAAGGTACGGGATCTGTTTCCTCAGTCGGCGCTGCTCGAAAGTTCAGACTATCACTCATCCGACAACAGTTTTTCATATGTAGGCGTAGAACCTGTAGCCAGTTTTTCGGTACAGGATGGCGTTGCCACAATGAAATATCCCGATGGGAACCATTCAAACGAACCTGTAAGGCAAACAAACGGCCTTGCAGCAGCGCTAAACAGCTTCATAAGCAGCTTTGAAGCAGAGGAAGGTGTCGAAGGCGGCGGTTTCTTCGGGTTTACAGCCTACGATACAGTAAAGTATTTCAACGGCATAAACATTGTATGCAACAACATGGAAATGCAGAATGTGCCGGATATGACATACATACTGTACCGTTTCGTGATTGCGGTGAACCACTTCCGCAACGAACTAACCATAACAGAACACATAGCAGACCACAGCGAAAGCCGGATTAGCGAACTTACAGCTATTATCGGAAGCCGTAATTTCCCTTGCTACAACTTCCAAAAACATGGAGAAGCAGAGTCGGCTACGAGCGACGAAGAGTTTCGCAGTATGGTAAGCCGTGGAGTTGAGCACTGCAAGTGCAATAACGTGTCGCAAATAGTACTGTCGCGGCGTTTCAGGCAACCATTCATCGGCGACGACTTCAACGTGTATCGTGCACTGCGTTCGGTTAATCCGTCGCCATACCTGTTTTACTTCGACTTCGGAGCATTCCGCATATTCGGGTCTTCACCGGAAACACACCTGAAAATTGAAGGCTGCACAGCCACAATTGATCCCATAGCAGGCACGTTCCGCCGCACGGGAGACGATGAGCGCGACCGCGAACTGGCGCGTAACCTCTTGAATGACCATAAGGAAAATGTAGAACATCAGATGCTGGTTGACCTTGCACAGGCAGACCTGCTGCGGAACGCCGAAAACGTAGAGGTAAAGAGTTTCAGGCAGGTTCAGTTCTATTCGCACGTTATACACATGGTGTCGCGTGTGTGCGGAACAATTGCAGCAGACACTAACCGGATGAAAGTGCTTGCTGATACATTTCCTGCAGGTACGGTGTCGGGCGCGCCGCGCATAACAGCCATGCAGCTTATTAACGAAATAGAGAAACAACCGCGCGGAATATATGGCGGGTGTATCGGGAACATCGGTTTCAATGGCAATTTAAACATGGCTATAACTATACGTTCGTTCGTAAGTATCGGCAATACCCTGTGGTTTCAGGCAGGAGCGGGTATAGTGGCGCAAAGCAATCCGCAACATGAACTTGAAGAAGTGAACAACAAACTTGGAGCCCTTCGCCGCGCCATCGATATAGCAGGCCGGTTAAAGAATTGAAATACGAATGAAAACAACCGGCCATTCACAGCGCTTGTTTAAATCGTCATGAACTTTGCGGTTATAACAAACCACAAAGCGTACATGATTTCACAAAAGATACAGTATAATGAATCTAATCAAAAAAATAAAATCGAAACAAATAAAAATATTTGAATCATGAAATACATACTTTACAAACTTTTCGACCACCAGAACCTTAGCAGCGATGAGTCGCGCGAAACGCTTATACGCATGTCGCGCGGAGAATACAACGACCACCAGATTGCCGCCTTCATTACGGTTTACCTTATGCGGAGCATCACCACCGACGAATTGGCCGGCTTTCGCAATGCGCTGTTAGAGATGCGGGTGCCTGTAAATTTGTCGGAGTACGGCGCGATTGATATCGTTGGTACCGGCGGCGACAACAAGAACACGTTCAACATTTCTACCGCCGCCTGCTTTACGGTGGCCGGAGCAGGATATAAAGTTGTGAAACACGGCAATTACGGCTCTACATCCATCTGCGGCGCATCAAACCTGGTGGAACAGTGTGGCGTAAAGTTCACAAGCGATGTTAACGTAATGCGCCGGTCGTTAGATAAATGCGGCATAGCGTACCTGCACGCCCCATTATTCAATCGTGCACTGAAAACAGTGGCTAATGTGCGAAAAAACCTTGCAGTGCGCACTTTTTTCAACATGCTGGGGCCGTTAGCCAGCCCGGCAATGCCAGGCAGGCAAATGCTGGGGGTGTATAACCTCAAACTTGCCCGCATGTACCACTATCTTTACCAGCAAACCGATGTTGATTTCACCATAGTAAATTCGTTAGACGGGTACGATGAGATTTCGCTCACCGCAGAGTTCAAAACCTTCAGCCGCCACCATTCAGAGGCCATATATACGCCCGAAGAACTCGGATTTACCCGTGCGCAGCAGAACGAACTGCACGGCGGGCAAAACATTGCCGATGCTGCCGCAATATTTCACCGAATACTTGCCGGCACAGCTACCCAGGTACAGAAGAACGCGGTTATTATAAACGCTGCTTTCGCTATACGCACCATAATGCCGCAAATGTCGATAGCCGAAGCCGTTTCCGAAGCTCGCGAAGCGCTGGATAGCGGTAAGGTAAAGGAAGTGTTTTATGAGTTTGTGAGAATTAATTCATAGTAAAAGCATAGAAAAATACCGGACAATTAAGAATTATGAATTTTGAAAGGATTGAAGTATGTTTCCGACAGCTCGGAAACATACTTCAAGGGCTGAAAACTACTTTCCGACATCTCGGAAACATGTTTCAAGGGCTGAAAACTACTTTCCGACACATCGGAAACATGCTTCAAGAGCTGAAAACTACTTTCCGACATCTCGGAAACATACTTCAAAGGCTAAAAACTACTTTCCGACATGTCGGAAACCACCGTGAAGCAGTTCATGGAAGGGCATCAAAAAAAACTTATCCGGTAAATTCAAAACAGTTTCTATCATCTAAATTAATTGTTAACCATTTAAAAGTGAATAACGTTAACATACAAAACGTATAGAATTACAAAAATATATTTATACACTTTTTTGCTGATAATAAGTACGATTACAGTATTTATTCAATTAAAATTGATTTTTTGTTATACTTTTGTTGAAATTTTGTCAGAAACTAATGAAGAGTTTTGAAAAAAAAAAGAACATAAAGCCAGTAAAAACAGAACAGCAACAGTATTCTGTATTCTTTGCCAAACTGAATACACCTGTTGTGTTTGGGCTGTTTATTTTTATACTGTTGTTTTTTTATCTGCAAAAACAATTGGCCTTTCATTTTTATTACATTGAACAGGAACAACTATTTCTTTGGAGCCGCGCCTATTTTTTGTCTTTTATTATAAAACCGGCAGGTTTGTTGCAGTGGTTAACTGAATTTTGTGTTCAACATTTTATTCAGCCATATCTCGGTGCACTTATAATGAGCGTTATATTAACCGCTATAAGTATTCTTGCCGCAGGAATCATCAAACGTATAGCAAGTACGGCTAATTTGCATATATTGAGTTTACTGCCGATTGTATTCTTGCTCTACATGCATTTCGATATTAATTATTTGTATGAAGGAACGGTTGCTTATTTACTTATGTTGTTGGTAATGTACGGCTATTTCTGTATCGGTAATTTTTTACCCCGTATTATTTATGTAACCGTTTCCGGTATATTGTTATTTTGGTGTGCAGGCCCGGTAGCCTTTCTGTTTACAGTGTGTGTGTTTTTATGGGAAATACTCAACCGTTTCTCTAAAGCTTTTGTTTTTATTTTACCAATTTTGTTAGTGGCAGCATTAGCTTTTGTGGGAGTTTATACCTCTTTAGCCGACAATTATCGCTTACTGCTTCTGCCCGACGGCTACTATACCCGCCAGCTCCATCCGGGTACGGAAATTTATCTGTCATGGGTTGTTTTGCCTGTTATTTTACTCTTATGCCGCCTTTTCAGCAAAAGACAACACACAGGGCGAAAACGCAAATACGCGGAGTATCTGCTGCAGTTGATGTCTGTGGCAGTATTATTCGGGTTTACAATAGAAAAGTTTACAGACAGAAGCTACGATTTCTTCAAAGAATTTAATTACTACACACGTAACGGGCAGTGGGATAAAATAATTGAGCGGTGCGATGAAGGAGTTAATAATTATCTGCATCTGAATTTCTTGAATATGGCTTTGATTGAAAAAGGAGAACTGGCAGAAAAGATGTTCTCATTTCCTCAAGGAGGGTTGCAAGGCCTTACTGTAACATGGAATATGATGCCGCATATTTCGGCATTACAAAGCGATATTTATTTCTCTATAGGACATATAGCGCTTGCACAGCGTATGGCATTCGAGGCCAATGTAAGTATGCAAAATTCAAATGGGGCAATGCTTAAAAGACTGGTGCAAACAAATCTGATTTATGGAGCATATCCGGTAGCTGAGAAATATATCGACTTACTGGAACAGACAAAATATTACAGTGAATGGGCACACGAACACCGCCGGTTCCTGTGGAACGACTATGCCGTAGAAAACGATGCCCTTCTTGGTATGAAACGCAAATGTATTCCAGTGTCAAATACATTAATTGAAGAACAAAATATACATATCGACATGGAATATATCGCCATACAAAATCCTGCACATCAAGCATCAATTCAATATGTAGGCGCTTTATTCCTGTTAACTAAAGACATCCTGCTTTTCAGGGAATTATTAGAAAAACACTACGGAACAGATGTATTGCCAACATTACCCAAATCGTACCAGGAGGCTATTATAATTGTTACAGAACAAGACCCTTCAAAATGGGAACAGTTTAATATATCGGAACAGGTTATTCAACGTTATAACGAATATAAGAAACAAGTTTTGGACAATAGGGGTAATGCTGCACTGCCCAATTTACTGAAAGCAAGTTTTAGCGACACATACTGGTACTATTATATGTTTTACAAATTGTAAGTGGAACCGTTAAACTTGATATACTATTAGAAAAATGAAAATAAAATCTTTTGTAAAAAAATTCTTAAAATATCTCGTTCTGTTTTTTGTAATCGGGAATATTTCCTGCTCCGACAATATTCATATTAACAAAACACTTGATACTCTTCCAACCATTTTCCCCGATTATACTAATGTAACTATTCCGTATAATATTGCACCTCTTTCTTTCAAACTCATCGACTCAGCTGTTTATACGAAGATATACGCCATTTTTGAAAACGATATGCAACAAATGGAAATAAAAGCGAAAAATGGACAGTTTTCTATTCCGCTTTCGTCATGGAAAAAATTAATGAAAGATGCTGCCGGCAGTACTATTAGTGTTACAATTCAGGCAAAGGATCAGGATCAATGGATAAGTTATCCTGCTTTTCAAATTTTTGTAGCTCCCGAACCTGTTGACTCATATCTTGTTTATCGTTTAATTGAACCGGGGTATGATATATGGAACGAAATGGGAATTTATCAACGTCATGTTGAAGATTTCCACGAAAGTACAATCATAAACAACAAACGAACAGGGTATGGTTGTATGAACTGCCATTCGTTTAATATGCAGAATCCTGAAAAAATGTTGTTTCATTTACGCGCAAGCCATCCGGGTACCATTATGATTAATGGCGACAAGATTGAAAAATTGAATACAAATACCGAGCAAACCCTATCAGCATTAGTTTATCCTTCGTGGCATCCTTCCGGAAATTTCGTTGCATTTTCGGTTAATGATACAAAACAGATTTTCCATACCACCGACCCAAATCGAATTGAGGTGTTTGATTTTGCCTCCGATGTAGTTGTTTATGACGTGAACAGGCATGAAATCATAACCTCTACACTTTTAAACTCAAACAGTATCTTCGAAACATTTCCTTCTTTCTCACCTGACGGAAAAACAATGTTTTTCTGTTCAGCAGATACATTTCCTATGCCACATGAATACAATAAACTGAAGTATAGTTTGTGTGCAATTTCTTTCGACCCTGAAAGCTGTACATTTGGCACAGAAGTCGATACTCTTTACAATGCAAAATTAAATGATGGGAAAAGTGTTTCGTTTCCACGTGTTTCACCCGATGGCAAATACCTGATGTTTACCCTTTCAGGTTATGGTAATTTTTCAATTTGGCACAAAGATGCCGATTTGTATATTATAGACCTTCAAAATAATAAAACTACTCCTTTGAGTACACTAAACAGCAATGATGTTGACAGTTATCATTCCTGGAGCAGCAACAGTCGTTGGGTAGTATTCAGCAGCCGCCGTATAGACGGCCTTTATACACGCCCTTACATTGCATATATAAATGATGCAGGAGAACCGGCTAAACCTTTTTTATTACCACAAAAATACGTCGATTTTTATCATCGATTTATGAAGTCGTATAATATTCCCGAATTTGTTACATCCAAAGTAGAACAAAACGGTTTTAAATTAAGTGAAATTGCAGTAAATGATACGGGAATTGATGTTACATTTGGCGGAACAAGATAAGAGAGAAAAATGTTACTTGATGTAGCTTTTGCTTAAATGATTAGCAATATTTTGAATAATTGAAATAAAATAAATTAATGTTTAAAACATGAATATTTCATACAATTGGTTAAAAGATTATATATTATTAGATGAGTCGCCCGAAGAAGTGGTTGATATACTCACCCAAATTGGCTTGGAGGTTGATAGTATCGAAGAGGTAGAAACAGTTAAAGGCGGAATGCGTGGACTGATAATAGGCGAAGTAGTTACATGTGAAAAACATCCAAATTCCGACCATCTTAGTAAAACCACTGTAAACATTGGTAAGGGCGAATTGCTTCCTATTATTTGTGGCGCTCCAAATGTTGCTGCCGGACAGAAAGTGGTAGTAGCCACCGAAGGTACTACGCTTTATGCAGGCGAGCAGAAATTCACCATTAAAAAATCGAAAATACGCGGCGAAGTTTCAAATGGCATGATTTGTGCCGAAGATGAAATTGGTATAGGCACTAATCATACAGGCATAATTGTTTTGGACGATTCGGCAAAAGTAGGAACACCTGCATCTGAATATTACAAAATTGAACAGGACTGGAGGATTGCGGTTAATTTAACGCCTAACAGAATAGATGCATGTTCGCATATAGGTGTTGCCCGCGATTTAGCCGCCTTCTTACGAAAAACAAAAAATATCGGATACAGCAGGCCAACAGTTAGCAATTTTAAAACCGAAAATAACAATCTTGAAATCGGAGTAGAAATTACAAACACCGAAGCCTGCCCAAGATATTCCGGCGTTACCATTTCAGGTGTAGAAGTAAAAGAATCGCCGGCATGGCTAAAAAACAGATTAAAAGCTATAGGATTGAATCCTATAAACAATGTGGTTGACATTACAAATTACGTGCTTTTTGAAATAGGCCAACCGTTACATGCTTTCGATGCCGAAGAAATTACAGGAAAAAAAATAGTTGTTAAAACTATGCCTGCCGGCACAAAAATTATCACTCTCGATGAGGTGGAGCGCGAACTTCACGAAAATGATCTGATTATTTGCAATATTGAAGAAGGTATGTGTATTGGAGGCGTTTTTGGAGGTATGAAATCAAGAATAAAAAATTCAACCAAAAATATTTTTCTGGAAAGCGCTTATTTCAATCCTGTTTATATACGTAAAACCGCGCGGCGACATGGACTAAACACTGATGCTTCGTTCCGTTACGAACGCGGTATTAACCCTAACGATGTAATTTATGCACTTAAAAGAGCTGCTCTTTTGATTAAAGAAGTAGCCGGTGGAACCATTTCTTCGGAAATTGTGGATATTTATCCGCAACCAATCGAAGACTTTAAAGTTGATATATCGTATTCAAACATTACCAGAGTTATAGGTAAAGAAATTGCTTGTGAGCAAATAAAAAGTATTTTGGCTTCGCTCGAAATAAAAATTGAAAACGAAACAGAAAAAGGATTATCGTTGTTAATCCCTCCATACCGTATAGATGTAAAACGTGAAGCCGATGTTATTGAAGAAATATTGAGAATTTACGGTTACAACAATGTTGAAACCCCAACATCAATCAGGTCGTCGTTACAAACATTTGAAAAACCCGACATAAACCATATACGTAACATTATTGCCGAAATGCTTACCGCAAAGGGATTCAACGAAATATGGTCGAATTCTCTAACGAAAGCCGGTTATTATGAGGGATTAGAAAATTTTAGTGATGAAAAAACCGTAAAATTACTTAATCCTCTCAGTGCCGACCTTAATGGTATGCGCCAAACTTTGTTGTTTGGAGGTTTGGAAACAATTGCATACAATGCAAACAGGCAAAATAAAAATCTCCGGTTCTATGAATTCGGTAACTGTTATTCTTACAAAGGCACACACATAAAAGAACATCCCGAAACCAATTATAACGAAGAAGAACATCTCGGATTATTCATAACAGGTAACAAAGAAGATGAAAACTGGACAGAGAAAGAACAGCCGGTTAGTTTTTTCACAATAAAAACATACGCCGAAAATATTCTGAAACGTACAGGTTTCAATATCGGGAAAATGCAAATTGATGAAACCTGGAACGAATTGCTGTCAGAAGGGTTGGATTACAGAATAAATAACAAAACCGTATTGGAACTTGGAATTGTTTCCAAAAAAATCACGAAGAGATTCGATCTGGAAACAAATATTTATTACGCCGATTTCAAATGGGAACATTTAATCGACATAAACAAGAAACACAAAGTGGTTTTTGAAGAGTTGCCAAAATTTCATACTGTTCGGCGCGACCTTGCATTGCTTATCGATAAAACGGTAAAATTTAGCATGATTAAAGACACAGCGTTTAAAGCAGAACGTTTGATTCTTCGCTCAGTAAATCTTTTCGATGTTTATGAAGGGCGAGGTATTGCTGAAGGCCAAAAGTCGTATGCTGTAAGTTTTTTCCTTCGCGACGACCATCAAACGCTGAAAGACAAACAGATTGACAAAACCATGCAAAAATTAGTTACTGCTTTTGAATGTGAATTGGGAGCCCAGTTACGCTAAGCAGAAACCGGTATTCGCAATTAACAGTGTAGAAGTTTTGGCTTGCGGAAAAAAGGCAATGGATAAATATATTTTTCTTATACATTGCCCTTGGGTTCGTCTTTATTTAATTCTTGTCAATTGTTAACTGTTAATTATTAATTATTAATTATTCGTGATTGTATTTTGTGCGGGCAAATCTTCGGTTACCTTTGCACGCCTGTTTGTTCAAACACTTCATTCACAATTCATAAGTTTGAAAATATCTTTCGTACGAATGGGTTAATGTTAAGTAAAATCACAGAAAATGACTGAAATCAGGAATATTGCAATTATAGCTCATGTTGACCATGGCAAGACTACTCTGGTTGACCGTATATTACATCAAGTGAATCTTTTTCGCGATAATCAGAATATTGGCGAATTGATTCTCGACAGTAACGATCTGGAACGTGAACGTGGTATTACAATACTTTCAAAAAATGTATCGGTACGTTACCGGAATACCAAAATTAATATTATTGACACACCCGGCCACTCCGATTTTGGTGGCGAGGTTGAGCGTGTTTTAAACATGGCCGACGGTGTGCTGCTTATTGTTGATGCCTTTGAAGGGCCTATGCCGCAAACCAGGTTTGTGTTGCAAAAAGCTCTGGAGCTGGGGCTGAAGCCTATTGTGGTTGTTAATAAGGTTGATAAGCCTAACTGTACGCCCGATTTGGCGCACGAGAAGGTTTTCGATTTGATGTTCAGCCTTGGCGGCACGGAAGATCAGTTGAATTTTCCGGTTGTTTTCGGTTCGTCGAAAATTGGCTGGATGAGCCCCGACTGGCGGACTCCAGCCGCCGACATAAGCTACCTGCTCGATGTTATTCTTGAAACTATCCCTGCTACAAAGTATCGCGAAGGTACTTTACAGATGCGTATCACATCGCTCGACTATTCGTCGTACACCGGCCGCATAGCCATAGGCAAGGTAGCCCGGGGACAGCTGGTTCCGGGGGCGCCCATGTGTCTTGTAAAGCGCGACGGTTCTGTTATTAAAACCGTGGCAAAGGAGGTTTATCTTTTTGAAGGCATAGGAAAGGAAAAGACTAAGCAGCCTGTTCAGTGCGGCGAGATTTGTGCAGTGCTCGGCCTTACAGGTTTTGATATTGGCGATACTATTGCCGATGGCGAAGAACCTGAGGGGTTGGCGCCTATCAGGGTTGAGGAGCCTACAATGAGTATGCTTTTTGTTGCCAACAATTCGCCCTTTTTCGGTAAAGACGGTAAGTTTGTTACTTCGCGCCAGTTAAGAGAAAGGCTGTATAAAGAAACGGAGAAGAATTTGGCGCTGAGGGTTGAAGATACCGATTCGGCTGACTCGTTCCTGGTTTACGGGCGCGGAATACTTCATCTGTCTATCCTGGTTGAAACCATGCGCAGAGAGGGGTTCGAAATGCAGCTGGGGCAGCCCAAAGTTCTTATAAAGGAAATAGACGGTAAAAAGCACGAGCCTGTTGAAACGCTTACGGTGCATGTTCCTGAAGTTTTTTCGGGAAAGGTTATTGAACTTGTAACGCAAAGGAAGGGAGATATTACTAACATAGAAATTAAAGACGACAGGGCGCATCTTGATTTTATTATTCCTTCGCGCGGTTTAATAGGGTTGCGAAACCAGATGCTTACCGCAACCGAGGGCGAAGCTATAATGGCTCACTGTTTTTATGAATATGAACCATGGAAAGGCGAACTTGGTGTGAGACGTAACGGAGCGCTTATTTCGCTCGAAACCGGAACTGTTATAGCTTATTCGCTCGATAAGATGCAGGATCGGGGAAAGTTTTTTGTTGAACCCGGCGAGGAGGTTTACATGGGGCAGGTGGTAGGCGAAAATACCAGGCTCGACGATTTAACCCTGAATGTTGTAAAAACGAAGAAACTCACCAATATGCGGGCATCGGGCTCCGACGAAAAGACCAATATTGCTCCTGCCGTTAAGTTTTCGCTTGAAGAGGCAATGGAGTATGTTCATAACGACGAATATATTGAAGTTACGCCGAAAAATATGAGGATACGTAAAATTATTCTTAACGAAACCGACCGTAAACGGCAGTCGAAATCTGAAGTTCAGGATTAAACCATACCCATGGTTGACGGTTTCACGGAGGGGAATTGTTTTCTGTGGCGGGTACGGGCGCATCAGTTATCCATGTAACTGCGGTTCTTGGTGAGTTTCAGATCTTTTAATATCATGGATCTTGCATTTATTGTGAACATGTAGCTTTTTCTGTAGCCAAACGGAGTAACGTTGAAGTTCATTTGCCAGCAGTGCAGGTCGCGGGTAATATTAAAATTTGTGTGTGAAAATTCGCCTGCCATTATGTCGAAATTGGTGGTCATGGTAACGCGCCATTTTTCTGTTAAATTTAAGTTTCCATTAATATTTAAGGTTTGTGTCGTTCTTCCTTTTTCGTTTGGCCGTGTTGCTCCTGTGTAAACAAGGCTGTACTGGAAATTAACATCCCAGGGAATGTTAAAGTCAACATAATCTGAATAAGTTCCCGGTAATACTTTTTCTTCTCCTTCAACGAGTTCCTGGTTGGCACTGGCTTCGTTCTGGCCTTTTTTTGATTGAAACTGCATTCCGAACGACAGATTGGCGTTGGTTAACCGTCCGAGTTTTCCAAGCCCTTTTCTTGCATTCCACGCAAACTTGTTTATTCGTACGCCCTGTTCGTTTATCATGTATGGGTCTAATGTTCCAGTTGCACTAACGGTTACTCCTTGAATGGTTGTTCGGGCTTGAATGTTTATCGTACTTAAATTGAGCGAGTCGGCAATTAAATTGTATGATCCGCCAAACCTGAGATCGTCTATGATACTCACTTTTTTGTACTGTTGTGCATTTGTTTTATTGTCTGTTCCAGCTGCTGTTTCGCTGCTTTCGCCACTGGTCTGTGCCTGATCTGTGCTTGTTTCTTTTAGCACATCGAGTACTTTCATTTCTACATTATTGCTTAAAGAGAAATTAATTGACCCTGATGCGCCGCGCGAAGGCGAACCTCCGTAAGCTCCGCCGTTGTTAACGTCGAAATATCTGATTGTACCAATTGAGTCTGTTTGAACGGCTTGCCAGTATCCGTATCTTGAAGCTCCGAAATCGGGCCTGTAACTGAAACTCACTTGCGGGGTAATCTTATGCCTTATCATGCTTATTTTTGACTTTGGATTTAAAGGCATATAGTTACCGTAAATACTGGTTGATGTACCTAAAGAGAACGAATAATCGTAAACACGGTTAAATTTGTTTTCCGTTTTTACAAAAACATGCGAGCCGTCTTTGGCAACTTCATCAGGCCTGTATTCGTAGCTGTTTTTTTTGAAATACCACTTCTCGTTATAGCTTATTGCAGGCGAAAAGGTAAAATAATTCAAAATATTAAATCCGGGCAGTGTAATTGGTATTGAGTGCTTCATGCCGTTTCCCCAGTCTTTGGTTAACGACTTTTTTAATACTTCATGTTCTTTTGCTGTAATGGTATTTCTGATGTTTCCTGTGTATGTTATTCCAAAATCGTGATACCACTTGGCGGGGCCTACTCTGTTTTTATTTCTGAAAGGATATATTTTTGACATGTTTATTGTAAATTCAGGTAAAGTAAGTCCGATGGTAGTATCTCTGGAATTTTGTGTATGCCCCAAATTTATCGATGCATTGAATGGTGTATTCTGAAACTGTTTTGTAAATGAAATGTTAGAAGACTTTGTTGTTGAAAGATAATCTTGTGTTGTAACCGCATTTTGCTTGTCGTAGCCGCTTGTAGAAAGGTTTACTCTGGCAGAAAAAACCTGTCCCGGATTGGCTTTCGCATCTTGAGAGTGTGTCCAGCTAACAGAAAACTGTTTTTGTTTAGAGAGTGTCCCCATCCAGTCTTCACCTGATTTATTTAAAGCATAATTAAAATTTAACCCTCCGTTGTATTTGTACCTTTTCCGGTAATTTGTATTGAATTTCCCTTCCCATGAGCCATTTGAATATATGTCGCCTCTTACGGCAATATCAAAATATTCGTTGGCAGCCCAGTAGTAACCGCCATCTCTGAGATAAAAGCCGCGGTTAATCTCTTCTCCGTATGATGGAATCATTATTCCCGAAGAATATGTGGTTGAGGAAGGGAAATACCCGAATGGCAAAATTGGAAAGTAAATAGGAAAATCTTCAAGAACCATATAGGCCGGCCCTGTAATTATTTTATCATTTGAAATAACCTTCGCCTTAGTGAGGTGTAAATAAAAGTGAGGATGATCGGCGTCGCAAACAGTATATTTTCCATTTGTGAGCAAAAAAACATCGGGCAAAATCTTTTTTGTGCGTTCGCTGTGAATAAAGCCTTCTCCCTGTTTGGTTACAACATCTGTAATTATACCTTTTTGTGTTTTAAAGTTATAGCGCAGTGTTTGCGATTCGTATTCTTCATTTCTGTCTTTAAACAAAGGTTTTTGTGTTAATGTTCCGGTTGAATCCATTATACCTTCGGCATATACTTCTCTTGTTTGCATGTCTAATTCGATATAATATGCCGTAAGTTCGATATCTTGATAGGTAATTTTTGAATTGTTATACAGAAAAACTTTCTGGGCATTTAACGATGTAATTATGGAATCTTGAGCACTATAAATTATTGGCGCTTCAATTACTGATGACGCAGCCGATGAATCAAGCCTCAAAGTATCCGTACTCTGAAATTCGTAATCTATTGTATCTGTTCGAGAAGGTACAAAACCGGTTGAATCCTGTACCTGGCCTAAACCGTCGATTGTCGGGATATTATTTTCCTGACAAAAAATTAGTAACGGACACAGAAGTAATAAATATGATAAAATATATTTGATCAAAATGCTTTCCGAATAAAATAACACTGTTTCATTTACTGTGCAAAAATATAAAATAAGGGTTATGCTGATTATATAAC
>JAITWJ010000109.1 GCA_031285325.1 Bacteroidales bacterium | reverse complement strand
TAAAATATTGGTTGGGGTTTTGTTTTGTACCTGTTTCTTTGTTATTTTTTATAAATAAGCAATTTACCCCCCCCCCCCCCCCCCTAAAGTAATTTACAATTGAGAATTAACAATTGACAACCTTAGATATGCCTATTCGTACTGAAGTGAGAAATTATAATTGATAATTTAATTCAGGTTTTACACAACGGCGCCTAAAATAGCACATGTAATATAATATGGTATTAATAAAAGAGGCTGCCTTAAAAAATGTAAAGCAGCCTCCATGCTATGAAAAACAGTTAAGCAATTAAAAAATGAAACAATCAAATAGTCATAATATCTCTTTCCTTAACTTTAACTAAGTCGTCTATTTTTTTTGTAAAATCGTCAGTCATTTTCTGAACAAGTTGTTCGGCATCTTTTTCAATATCTTCCGACAGCCCTTCTTTAAGAAGTTTTTTCAAACTTTCGTTAGCATCCTTTCTTATGTTCCGCGTGCTTACCTTTGCAACTTCACCCTCGTGGAAAGCTTGTTTTACAAGCGATTTTCTTCTGTCTTCGGTAAGTACCGGAATATTTATCCTGATAATTTCGCCGTTATTGTCGGGATTAAAACCTAAATTGGCGGCCAGAATAGCTTTTTCAATTTTTGAAATCAAACTTTTTTCCCATGGTTGAATGGTAATTGTTCTTGCATCGGGCGTACCTATGTTCGACACCTGGCTTAAAGGTACGGTACTGCCGTAATATTCAACCAAAACACTGTCGAGCATTGCAGGCGAAGCTTTACCTGCACGTATATGAATTAACTCTTTATCAAGATGCTCGATTGCGTTTTTCATTCTTTCTTTGCAGTGTTCTATTACAAAATCAACTTCTTCGTGCATAAACAAAAAATTTACAGATAACAAATCTATAAAAAATTATACAAAAACCCTAACATTTTTGTATAAATCCACCAAACTGCCTTCTTTTAATAGGCTCGACTGCACAGAAACCGTATTTCTGCAGTTTTTGCACGGGAGGAGAGACTCGAACTCCCGACACCTGGTTTTGGAGACCAGTGCTCTACCGACTGAGCTACACCCGTGTTTAGTTTTCGGGTGCAAATATAATTATATTCAATTTAAATAACCTATATTTTTTAAAATTGTTTGAAATTGGGTTTCAAAATATTTTTATCGAAGGAAAATTATAAACAGTATTTTAAGAAACTGTTTTGAATCCCCTGAAGGGGAGGGCTGTTAAGTTATTTTGTAACGTGTTGCGTAATTGGTTATAAGGTATTTTTGTCGGTTTTATTTTCTCTTGCTTTTTTGTCTTGACACAAAAAAGTAAGCAAAAAAAGTCAAGACTGCGCCCGCTTTGCACGAAAAACTTGCGCTTGTAGGCTAAAATCTTCAAAACTTGCTCCTTTGTCGCTCAAACAGGGAAGATTTTTTAACGCCAACTTCACTTGTTTTTCGGCTCACCGGACGAGGCCGGGGAAAGTTGGCAAAACGAGCGTTGTTGTATATTCCTGTTTTAAATAATTTATCTGATAACTTAACAACCCTGCCCTGAAGGGGACTTTGCCGCCCAACTGTTCCCCTTTAGGGGGCGGGGGTAATTGTCAACTGTCCATTGTCCATTGTTTATGTTTCACTTGGACTTGGTATTGACCGTGTATTGACCAGGTATGGCCTTGGCCTTATCCGTGTGCAAAGGCAGAGAGGTGGCGAGGAGGGCAATTTTGGCGGCAGTTGCACTTTTCGGCCGACTCTTTTCGATTGAAGAGTTGCCGCGCCGTTACTGCGAACCCGAAGGGTGAAACAATCCACAGTGTGAAATACTGGACTGCTTCGCAAGCTCGCAGTGACGAATCGCTATCTAATTATCCATTATTAATTGCTGTGGATTGCTTCTTCCCGCTTCGTTCCTCGCGGTTCATCGCAATGACGCGCATGGACAATAGATAATTATCAGTAATCAGGAAAATTCAAAACAGATTCTAATGTAAAATACGGCTCGGAGTATGATATTGTCTTATTTTACGGCAAGCAGTTTATCGAAGTATTCAATTGTTTTTAACAGTCCGTCCCGAATATTTACTTTTGGTTCCCATCCGTTCAGTTTTTCTTTAGCCAGCATAATATCGGGCCGCCGCTGAGTTGGATCGTCTTTTGGCAGAGGCAGGTAAGCAATTTTCGATTTCGACCCTGTAATATCAAGAATTTCATTTGCCAGTTCCAACATTGTAAATTCGCCCGGGTTACCAATATTTACAGGCCCGGTAAATGAATCGCCGGTATCCATTGCGCACACCATTCCTTCAATAAGGTCGCTTACATACTGAAAACTGCGTGTTTGCATGCCATCTCCAAAAACAGTTATGTTTTTTCCGGTTAATGCCTGCACAATAAAATTTGACACCACCCTGCCGTCGTCGGGTTCCATTTTAGGGCCGTAGGTGTTAAATATTCTGATAATTTTTATACGTACATTGTTTTGTTTGTGGTAATTTATAAAGAGCGACTCGGCACAGCGTTTCCCTTCGTCGTAGCAAGAACGTACTCCAATAGGATTTACATGCCCCCAGTAATTTTCGGGCTGCGGATGTAATTCAGGATCGCCATACACTTCGCTGGTTGATGCCTGGAGTATTTTTGCATGTGTGCGTTTTGCCAGGCCCAGCATATTTATTGCTCCCATAACCGATGTTTTTATGGTTTTTATCGGGTTGTACTGGTAATGAACCGGCGATGCAGGGCATGCAAGGTTATAAATTTCGTCAACTTCAATATAATACGGCATGGTAACATCGTGCCGCACGAGTTCGAAATACCTGCTGTTTAGCAGATGGATTATTTTACTTCTTTTGCCTGTGAAAAAATTATCGAGGCAAATTACTTCATTTCCCTGGTTTAATAGAAATTCACAAAGATGTGAACCAACAAAACCGGCGCCTCCCGTAACTAAAATTCGTTTCATGTTTTAAGAAATTACAGATTTTTTCCCAATACCATAATATGTAAACGACAGTTCGGCTAACTCTTCGGGGTTGTATATATTTCGTCCGTCGAATATAATTTTATTTTTCAGTAATTTTTGTAACACCTTGAAATTTAGCAGCCTGAATTCGTTCCATTCGGTAACCAAAATTAATGCATCGGCATCAATACAAGCGCTGTACTGGTCTTTGGCAAATTCAATTTTTTCTCCCAGTATTCTTTTGCCTTCTTTCATTGCAACCGGATCGTATGCAACTATACCGGCGCCCGCCATCAATAGTTGTTCAATTATTACAAGCGAAGGGGCTTCGCGCATATCGTCTGTTTTGGGTTTAAACGACAATCCCCACATTGCAAACCGTTTTCCTTTCAGGTTACCATTAAAATGACATGAAATTTTTTCAAACAATACTGTTTTTTGCCTGTAATTAACCGATTCTACCGCTTTCAGAATATCCAGCGAATATCCATTTTCATCGGCTGTCCGTATTAATGCCTGAACATCTTTTGGGAAACATGAACCTCCATAACCTATTCCGGGGTAAATAAATTTGTCGCCGATCCTGACATCCGATCCAATTCCCCTGCGAACGGCATCGACATCGGCGCCAATAATCTCGCAAAGATTTGCTATATCGTTTATAAAACTTATTCTGGTGGCAAGCATCGAATTGGCGGCATATTTTGTCATTTCCGAAGAAAGAATGTCCATAAATAAAATAGGATGCCCGTTAAGCAGGAAAGGCTTGTATAACCTGCTCATTACTTTTTTTGCTTTTTCCGATTCTATGCCTATAACAATCCTGTCGGGTTTCAGAAAATCGTCAACGGCGCTGCCTTCTTTTAGGAATTCGGGATTTGAGGCCATGTCGAACGGAATATTCTCATTTCTTTTCTCAAGTTCTTTCCTTATAGTGTTTTTTACTTTTACCGAAGTTCCAACCGGCACAGTACTTTTTGTAACAACAACAAGGTAATGGTCAATAGTTCTCCCTATTTCGCCGGCTACACCAAGAACATATTTCAGGTCGGCGCTTCCGTCTTCGTCGGGAGGGGTGCCAACAGCAATAAAAACGACATCGGCATCTTTAATGCTTTCTTCAAGGTTTGTTGTAAAAAGTAAACGTCCTCTTTCAACATTTCGTTTGTAAATATCTTCAAGTCCGGGTTCATAAATTGGGATTTGCCCGTTGTTTAACAATTCAATTTTATGCCTGTCAACATCTACACAAGTAACATCAACACCTATTTCGGCAAAACATGTTCCTGAAACTAACCCAACATAACCTGTTCCAATTACTACAATTTTCATATATGTATATTGTTGTTTTTAAACAGTTAAAATTGAATCGGCAGTATAGTTAATGCTCTTTTTTGTGTTTTTTTGCATACTGAATTTCATAGTTTTGAAACTGTTTAAGTTTTTGCTAAAAGTAATCAAATTTGAATTTACGGCAAAAATTCAAAATGTTTATTACATTGTAAAAGTCTTTATTAAGAAATTAAAAATATTAATTTTGAAAACCATAAAAATAAGGTAGTTAAACTGCAGGAGGAAATAAGTATGAAACTTAGGGTATTTTTTGCCGTATTTATGATGTTTTTTGTAGCAGATTTGCTATTTGCCGGAAACAGTACAGAAGGCGGCAACACTGAAGAAGGCTATGTTTTTAGCGACGAAAAAATTCTTCCGTTTACACCTGTTAAAGATCAGTACCGTTCGGGAACTTGTTGGTCGTTTTCGGGTTTGTCGCTGCTTGAATCGGAAATGATGCGCCTTGGTAAGCCGGAAGTCGATTTGTCTGAAATGTTTGTTGTGTGGCACACATATTCAGAGAAAGCAAAAAAACACGTTCGAATGCACGGAAACCTTAATTTTTCGGCAGGCGGCGCTTTTCACGATGTAATTAACATGATAAAAAAATATGGAATTGTACCTGAGTCGGTTTATAATGGATTGGTTTATGGCGAAAGTAAACATGTTCACGGCGAAATGGACAGTGCGTTGCTAAAATATGCAAATGCTGTGGCAGAGAATGAAAGCAGCAGTATTACAACGGCATGGCACGAGGCTGTTGAAGATATACTCGATTCATATATAGGAAAAATACCGCAAAATTTCGATTTTAATGGAAAACAATATACTCCCCAAAGTTTTTCTGCCGATTACGTGGGACTGAACATGGACAACTATGTTGAAATTACTTCATATACGCACCACCCGTTTTATTCTAAATTTATATTGGAAGTCCCCGATAACTGGTCGTGGGACGAAATTTACAATGTTCCTTTGAATGAAATGATGAGTATAATTGATTATGCGCTTAAAAACGGTTTTACTGTTGCCTGGGCTGCCGACGTAAGCGAAAAAGGATTTGTTAACAACAAGGGAATTGCTGTTTTACCGGCTGCTCCTGCTAACAAAATGACTGATGTAGAGGTTGTATATTGGGAAACACTTCCTGAATTGGACAGGGAAAACAAATTATACGAACTAAATAGTGTTGTTCCTGAACTAACCGTTACCCAGGAAATGCGCCAACGGGCTTTCGATATTTTTGAAACTACCGACGACCATGGAATGCACATTGTGGGCGTGTCAAGAGATCAGTATGGGAATGAGTTTTACAAAGTAAAAAATTCATGGGGAGACTACAATAAATACAATGGTTTTTTATATGCCTCTAAGCCATATATTGCGTACAAAACCATGTCTATTATGCTTCATAAGGATGCTATTCCTCAAACTATTAGAGAAAAACTAAAACTTTAGCAAAACGTTTTGTAATTTCAATAAAAGGTTTCTATCCTTGTTTCTCAGTGAATTAATCATAAATTCGGGTTGTGGAAATTTAAATGGTAGCATGGCGGTGCTATTTAAATACAGGCCGGTTATAAAAAATAAAAATGTTGTATGTTTTAATAATCAGACAGAAATAAATCAGTTTTGAATATTAATTTTGCATACGGATATGTAAAGATATAATAATGAAGAAACTTTCGCTGGTTATTTGTGTTTATAATGAAGAACAAAGCATACAGCCCCTTGCTGAACAGATTATTAAAGCGCTGCAAGATATTGATTACGAAGCTATTTTTGTTGACGACGGCTCAAGCGACAGGACAAGGGAAGAGATAAAAAAAATAAACGACGGGCATTTTATTTTAGTTGAGTTAAAAAGAAATTATGGCCAGAGCTCGGCGTTGCAGGCAGGAATTGACCAGGCAGATGGCGAGTATGTTGCTTTAATTGACGGCGATTTGCAAAACGATCCGGCAAATATTCCAAACATGCTTAGAATGATGGAAGAAGAAGAGTGGGACATGGTGGCCGGTGTTCGTGCCAATCGTAAAGACGGAGTATTTCTGCGCAAAATACCATCGAAAATTGCCAACTACATGATTCGTAGATCAACCGGAATTAAAATGCGGGACCTTGGCTGTACTCTTAAAATTTTCACGAAAGAAAGTATCAAAAGCATACATATTTATGGTGAGTTACACCGGTACATTCCGGTGCTTATAGCTCTTGAAGGAGCAACCAAACTTACTCAGATTGATGTTAATCACCGCCCTCGTGAATATGGACATTCAAAATACAGTATAAGCCGCACAACCCGTGTTATAAGCGACCTCATATTAATGGTTTTTTTTAAAAAGTATATGCAGCGCCCGATGCACTTTTTCGGCAGTATAGGTATAGTTACTTTAGGACTTGGTATTCTTATAAATATATACCTGCTCATTTTAAAAATTATGGGAAACGATATTTGGGGTAAACCGCTCGTTTTGCTTGGAATTCTTTTAGTAATGGGTGGTATTCAGTTTATTACCATAGGGATAATTGCAGAATTGCAAATGAGGACTTATTTTGAATCTCAGCACAAGAAACCTTACCGAATTAAAAAGGTAACTCATGTGAAAGATAATTAATTACTGATGTTACGCACCGCTATATATTTCAGGCCAAATCCTGATGGATTGAACCTATATCCTGAAGGATTGAGGCCGTATCCTATCGGATTCAAATCAAATTGCTGCGTAAAATCAGTTAATTAGTTAAGCATAGCTTATTAATTTTATAAAAAAACAAATGAAACAACATGTGCATGTGTGTAAAGTTGAATATGTTCGAATATTTTACATGTTGTCTGTTTCAATTTTAAGTATATTTACACTTTGTATTTGAGGTGATTCTGACCAAAAATTTGTATGAAAAGCATGGAAAGTAACTCAAAAAGACTTATACGGGTACGAATGAAAAAAAAATCAGAAATATCAGGTTATTTCCATGTTCAAAAATTTAGAAAAGACAAACGGGTAATTATTTTTACGGTATGCCTTTCTATTGCCGCCGTTTTATGGTTTATTAACGCCTTGGGCAAAAATTATTCAACTGTAGTAACATATCCCATAAAATTTGTAAACCCTCCGAGTAATAAGTTTGTTACAATGGAATTGCCTCCAAAACTTGAGTTAAAAGTTGAGGCGCGCGGGTTCATTCTGTTACGGCACAAATTAAGTCTTTCGTTCTCGCCATTTGTTGTTAACATATCGGAAATCACAAAAGATTTAACTTCAAAATCAGGTGCATATAACATACAAACTTCCGGGCTGTTGGGCCATATATCAAATCAGATGGGCAACGAAATTAATATAATCGGAATACAGCAACCGGAATATTTTTCAATAAGTCTCGACAGTATAACTGAAAAATGGGTGCAGGTTTTGCCTTCGGTTCAACTAAATTTCAGGCCTCAGTACAAGTTAAAGGGTAAAGTGGGTGTTTTGCCCGAACGTGTATTTATAAAAGGGCCTGCCATTCTTCTCGATACTTTGAGTGCATTATATACCCGACCCCGGTTATTTGAAAAACTCAGTACTGATGTTGAGCGCTCAATTAAAATTGAATATCCGGCAAATACCGAAATAACCCCTGATAAAGTAACGTTGAAAATTCATGTTGAAAAATCAACTGAAAAAGAATTAAAAATTCCTGTTGTATTAAAAAATAATCCCGACAGTCTGAATATTAAATTTTTCCCTTCTGAGATCAAGGTTGCATTTCTGGTTGGGCTTAGTGAATTTGAAAAAATAACCGAAGCACAATTTTCGGCAGTAGTCGATTACAATGAAATAAATAACGAAACAACATACATTAATATAGAAATTGAAGATAAACCGGATAATATTGATAATATAAGAATTTTTCCGGAAACTGTCGAATTTTTAATTGAATCAGATTAATATATTTAAATGCCAATTAAAGTAGGAATAACAGGAGGAATCGGGAGTGGAAAATCAACGGTTTGCAAAGTTTTTAAACTTCTTGGCATACCTGTTTTTGAAGCTGATATTGCGGCCAAACAACTTCAAAATGTAAATCAAAAAATTAAGAAAGGGCTGATTAGCCTTTTTGGTGAAGATATTTATACTTACGAAGGCATTGTTGACAGAAAAAAACTTGCCGCCATAATCTTCAACGACGACCTTATGCTTTCGAAAGTGAATGAATTAATTCACCCTGTTGTACATGAAGAATTTGAGAAATGGCTTAAAAAACAAAATTCAATTTACATTGTGCACGAAGCTGCAATTCTTTTTGAAAGCGGGTTTTATAAAAAGATGGATTTTAACATTATGGTTTCGGCTTCGGAAGAACAAAGAATTGAACGGATTATCAGACGTAACGGTATAAGCAGAGAAATTATCGTGCAGCGAATAAAAAAACAATGGAACGAAGAAAAAAAACAAAAACTTGCAGATTTTGTTATACATAACGACAATAAAAACCTCATTGTTCCTGATATTATTAAGATTGATAAAAACTTAAAAGAATATGGCAAAATTTGGTAAATGGATTGGTGGCGGCCTCGGTTGGGCTGTTGGCGGACCTATAGGTGCAATCTTTGGATTTGTAGTAGGTTCAATTTTAGATGGAAGTTCCGGTACTGTACAGCAAGGTGCTAATACCGGTTTTTCAGGAAATAAAACCGGATACTCGGCAGGTACAACTACAGGTGGCTATGTAATGAGCCTGCTGGTGCTTGTGGCTGCTGTTATGAAAGTTGATGGGAAAGTTTTGAAGTCGGAACTCGATTATGTAAAGAAATTTATGGTAAATAATTTTGGCGAACCTTCGGCTGCCGAGGCTGTAAAATTACTGCGCGATTTACTTCAACAAAAAATTCCGGTTAACGAAGTTTGCCGCCAGATTCAACAAAATATGAATTACTCTGCCCGGCTGCAACTTTTACATTTCCTTTTTGGAATTGCCAAGGCCGATGGACAAATTGAAAGTAGCGAACAAAATTTAATTACCAATATAAGCCGGCAAATGGGAATCAGCGAAAGCGATTTTGAATCCATCTTGGCTATGTTTGTAACTAATATTGACGGCGACTACAAAATACTTGAAATTGAACGTACTGCATCTGACGAAGAGTTGAAAAAAGCGTACCGCCGCATGGCTATGAAATATCATCCTGATAAAGTGAGTCATCTCGGAAACGATTTTCAGAAAGCTGCCAACGAAAAATTCCAAATGGTAAACAAAGCCTACGAAAACATAAAAAAGGAAAGGAAACTCACATAACAACAGGTAAAAATTTGCGGCTTGTAATTATAACCATGCTGTTATAATTAAACAATTGCTCAAAATTTGTGAAAAATACCGGCTGAAATAATTCCTTTATAACCGAAACCGGCTTCGAGATACGCGCCAAACTTATTTCCTGCTTTTATGCCTATGGGAGTAACCTGAAAATCAAAAGCACACAAAGAGTCTTTTTCTTTCACTCGGTTTTCGGGAGTATAAGTTTGTTTTAGATACAATAGTCCTGCACCGCCTAATCCATATAGCTTTAAATATGGCCTGTTAATGTAATTAAAAGTAACTTCTGCTGTAAGGTTCGAATAGTAGCGGTTTAAATTCCCATCGTATTTGCCGGCTACCATGCCAACGCTTTTTTCAGTTCCGAAAACCAGTGTAGCGCCAATTGCAAATTTTGGTTTTATCCAGTATCTGTAATTGAGATTATAGACCGGCGAAATGCTTACCTCCTCAAATTTTACCTGCCCTATTCCTCCGGAAACAATTTGTGCAAACATGTCTGCAAAACGAAACGACACATTACTTGTACTCATAACGCCGACACCAAATGAGATCTCGTGACTGCGTTCATCTGGCTGCGCATTTGCTTTAATAAACGGCATGACAGTTATCAGAATGATAATAAATAGTTTACAGGGTTTCATTTTTTGAAATTTTATCTTCCAAACCTATTAAAATATTTTTCAATTTGTATGCCGCAACAATCTTTATTTTTATTTATTTAACATGTATTTTAAGTTCTCTCAAAGCTCGGTTACAATTATTCAAAATTGTTGGAAACGGTGTTTTTTCCGGAAAACAAACAGTTCGATTTAAAAATCGGTATTAACAGGCGGTTCCCCTCCCGAATTGTTGGAGTGTGGAACCCGTAATGACGGAGAAACAGGTTTCTAACAACGTAGAAAGTACTTCCAAGCCCTTGGAGCCTGTTTCCGGCCCGTAGCAAATAATGCGCCGCCTGCAGGCGGCGCATTATTTTGGCAAACGGGGTTATGGATTTAAAGCCCCCGTGGCCGCCTACGTTCTGGGGAACTGCATTAAGACGCGAACTGTGAAGTATCCTGGGGCTGTGCCGTACGGCTCGATGTCGTTCACGGTGAAACCTTGCAAATCATCCAAGGTCAACCCATCGAAAGTGTAGCCCTCTTTGGCCGTCAGATAGATATCCGCCCAGTAAACCCTTCCGGCGACGAAGGAGGCGGGAGTACCGCCATTCCACCAGTCGATGGTAGCCGTGTACTGGTCGGTTTCAATAGCCGTCTGCGGCATGACTCCGGCTACGGGGTTGTCGATGCCCATGATCGGCGCGGGTGTTATCTGCGTGAGCGCGTCGGCCTCGCCCTCAGTTTTGGGGGACAGCACATGGACGATAATCTCGGTTTCGCTTGACCTGGTTGCGTTGTATGGCTCGATGCCGTTCACCGTGAAACCTTTCAAATCGTTGGAGGTCAGCCCATCGAAAGTGTAGTCTCCTTTGGCCGTCAGCGTGATGGTCGCCCAGTAAGCCGTTCCGGCGGCGAAGGAGTCGGTTTCGTAATTACGGCCATTCCACCATTGGGTGACAGCCGTGTACTGGTCGGTTTCTTCGACGGTCATGTCAGGCTCGGCTCCGGTCACGGGGTTGGTGACGCCCATGATCGGCGCGGGGGTTATTTGCCCGGGCACGTCGTAATCGCCCTCCGTTTCAGGAAACCGCACTTGGACGAAACCCTTGGTTTCGCTTAACCTGGCTGCGCCGTACGGCACGATGCCGTTCACCGTGAAACCTTTCATATCGTCGTCGGTCAGCCCTTCAAATGTGTAACCCTCTTTGGCTGTCAGAGTGATGAATACCAAGTATTCCGTTCCGGCGGTGAAGGGGCCGGTGTGGGCGCCATTGACATACCACCATTGGATGACAGCCGTGTACTGGTCGGTTTCTTCGACGGTCATGTCAGGCGCGGCTCCGGTTACGGGGCTGGTTATGCCCGTGATCGCCGCGGGAGTTATCTTCATGTCGCCGCCCGGAGCCGTTACGGTAATGTCGAAATCTTGCGTATAAGGCGTGCTCTCTGTAGCTCCGTTAACTATGGTGGCTGTAACGGTGGCCGTTCCCGCACCGGTTACGCTGAACGTTACGCCGCTGATAGTTGCGCCTGTGGTTCCGGCATCCTTTATACTCCATGTGATGGTTTTGTTTGTGGCGTGGGTAGGGGCTACAGTACCCGTAAGCGCGAGCGGCGCTCCCACTACGGCTGCCGCAGGCAAGTCCGCGATGTCAGTTACCGGGACAAATGTGGGCAAAACGGGCGGGGACGTTACAGTTATTGTGAAATCTTTTGTATAGTTTGTACTTTCAGTAGCTCCGTTAACGATGGTGGCTGTAACGGTGGCAGCGCCCGCGCCGGTTGCATTGAATGTACTGCCGCTGACGGTTGCGCCGGTTGTTCCGGCATCCTTTATACTCCATGTGATGGTTTTGTTTGTGGCGTTAGCAGGGGCGACAGCGCCGGTAAGCGTGAGAGACGTTCCGGCTGTGGCCCCCGCAGGCACGCCTGTGATGTCGGTTACGGGAACAAATGCGGGCGCGGGCGAGTCAGTCGCCCCGAAGTCGATAGTAATGGTTACGCTTTTGGCGGGTTCGGATGAATCGGTAATGGTAATGGTGGCCGTTCCGCTTTCAGGCTCGCCTGCAGGAGTACCGGAGATAATGCCCGTTGCGGGGCCGATAACTATCCCCTCGGGCAGCCCCGTTGCCGCGTAAGCGTATGGCGGCTTGCCGCCCGTTACAGCTTTGGATATGTCGATGTCGGCGATTTTTACGCCCGCCGTCATTTCCGGAATGTCGTATTCTGTGCCGGCGCCTTCGTCAACTTCCAGAGGTTCTTCAACAGCCGTAACAGTTACTGTACAGGCGGCGGTTTTTAAACCGTCTTCGGCAGTTACGGTAATTATGGCTGTGCCGGCCTTAACGGCGGTTACTTTACCTTCGGCGTCAACTGTGGCTATATCGGGCTTGTCCGATTTCCACGTAACTTTCCTGTTATCGGCATCGGCAGGAGTAACGGCAGCAGTAAGCGTTTCAGATGCCCCTTCGGTAAGAGACAGGGTTGATTTGTTTAGAGATACTCCGGTAACATGTACCGTGTCTTTGTCGCAGGCAACAAACAGTATTGTTACCGCAAATAAAATAGCTAATAATCTTTTCATTTGGTTTTGTTTTAATTTGTGAATTTTTAATTATTGTCTGAATAATTATTCAGACTGTTGTACATTATTTTTTATTATTTGGTTGATATTTGAACGTTATTAATTCTCTTCCTGTCTTAATCTTTAATTTTAAATTGATACTGTATTCCTACGCCAAGGTAAGGCTCAAGTCCGTTTTGTGTTATGCCATAGCCTGCCTGAATGCCAAAACCCAATTTAGGCTTTTTAAAAACAGTTACAGTTTCGGTTTTAGTAATAATCTGCGTTTTAGGATATACTTCCATGCTCAGCAAACTCGCCCTGTAACCCTCGATTACGGCACGGTAATCATCCGTTTTATATTCACTGCGCTCAATCGGAACCTCAACCAACACCTTAACAGTGTCGGCAGGCATTTCAAGCATTACAGTATCGGTGCGTACAATCTGGTGAACAACAGGTACGGGTTTTTCGTAAACAACGGTATCGTGCATTATAAGAGTATCGTACTGTATCTCGGTACGCACAACCTCTCGCACATTACCGCGCCCCAGCCAGCAACCAACAAAAAAAATCACCAATCCGACAAAAAAATAACCTAAAAATTTCATGGCATTATTCAATTAATAGTTAAAAATTGAGAGAGAAGGGTGAATTAAGAGAGTTGACAACAACTCTCTTAATTTCAGTTTAGCGGGGAGGCACCACGCCTCCGTTTCTGCCTCCATTGTTATTGCCGTTGCCGGGCGCTGTAACGGTTTGTTCGTGCACTTCTTCAAAAGATGTGTCGGCGAGTTCTTTTTTCAGCGCGGCGCCTGGAGTGAATATTACCTTTACACCCTTTATTTTCGAGGAGTCGAATTTCTGCCCCTGCTCTACGCCCTCGCTTTGGAGGTTGAGGCGCAGGGTACCGAAATCGCCGAGTTGTACGCTCATGCCGATTTTGAGGAAGGTGGGCAATTCGTCGAGAAAGTTCGACAGCACGTTTTCAATATCGCCGCGCGTGAGCGACGAGCGTCCGGCAATCTCCCGGGCAAAGTCTTTAAGTGTCATTCTGCCCGCGTTTATTGGGATTGCGTACTGTTTTTTCGGAGCGTCGGGGCGCATCGGAATGTTTTTTTCAATTACTTTAAATTTCATAGGCGGTTAATTTTTAATGATTAAATATTATATTAAAATTTTTGACGCGTGTGATGAAAATTTTCCACGCGTGGAAAACTTTGCTGCAACACGTGAGAAAAATATTTTCTTCGTGTGAGAAATTTTGCTGCGACGCGTCAAAAATTTTGAACCCACGCGTGGTATTTGTTTCGGTTTCGAACAGCCACGATGCGCGGCCTCCGTCTGAAGTACCGGAAAAGCGTACAAGCGTCAGTTTTATAGCGGTTATTATATTGCCGTAGTTAATATTCATGCGCCGGTTTTTATTACGCAAATGTTAAAATAACGCCGCAATGAGGTTATTCAATTCTGCAAAATTTCTTATTGATTCTGCAAAATTTTGTACCTTTGATATTATATAATCAAAATTTGCTCTATGCTTCGCGACTGGTTTATCATATCGAGCGCCACCCTTACCGCATCTTTGCTGTTCTGTACCGCGCTGATGTGGACGATGCGCGGTAGCAGCCGTCCGCGCACGGTGCTGGCCGCTGTTTCGACTACTATTTTCGCCTTTATGGCGCTCCTTCTGGCGTTCTTCTATCTGAGGCAGGGATACCGTCCCGAGATACTGGACTTTTCGTACAGCATGGTCTGTATTGCCGTGGTATGCCTTATTCGCCTCTATTTCCGGTTGCTTATGCAGCCCTGGTCAGGCATCCGCAAACCGCTGCGGGTAATGTTCGCCGCGCTGGCCGGTTTCTGCGCCGTGTACGGCTTGCTGTCGCTGCTTTGTCCGCCCGTGCCCGCAATCCATACTTTCGGGGAGCTCGCCGCCGGGCTGGGGCATCCTGTCGTTATGCTGCGTGTGGCGGCTTTCATGGCATTCGCGGCGCTGCTGGCCGTTTTTATCGTCAGCACGCTCAGAATATACATGCGCCACAGAGAGGCCATTGCCGCCCGATTCTCATTCCGCGAAAAGATCAGCCTCTCGTGGATACCATCCATGATTGCGCTCTACGTGGTTTACGGCATTTGTACGGTGTTCGATCAGTGCATCGGAGAGCTCGGCCCGGGTATAGTGGTGGTACATTTCTTTTACGCCGGATTTTACGTAGTAATCAACCTGATGGGGGTGTACCAGCAGGACGTCTATACCGAAACAGAGGCCAGGTCGGAAGCGGGTATCGCTGACGGCGCCTCTGCGGTTGCCGCACCCAACGGCAACGGGATGCCTGCCCGGGTGCGGGACAAACTTAGAAACGACCTGGTGCGGCTGATGGAAACCGAACATAGGTACCGCAACCAGGAGTTGCGCCTGGACGACGTGGTTGGCGAACTGAGCACCAACCGAACCTATCTGTCGATAATCATCCGCGAGGATTTCGGTGAGAATTTCATTGGTTTCGTGAACGGCTACCGCATACGCGAGGCCAAGGATATGCTTACCGGCGGCGGCGCCCCGCTGCCGATGACCGAGATAGCCGAGCTGGTGGGATTCAAGAGCATCTCATCGTTCAATACCTTTTTCAAAAAGGATACCGGCGTTAGCCCTACGCAATTCCGAAAAACGGCAGGGATGTGATGATGGGAGTGTGGGGTTTTCGCCTGTGTATCTGGACTTTTTCCGGTGTCGCGCGACCGCACTGGCCGGTGATTCGGCCGTTCAGTGTTCAATGGCTATTTCCTGTTTCGAGACTTGTTATTAAATCTAATATTGGATTTCGGAGCCTGTTTTCCGTAAAAATTAAATGTTTTTTACGGTGAATTGTCTTCCTGCCCAAAACGCATTAAGGTTAATCTTAATAATATCGGCCCCTTTCCTGGCAAAAACATTCTTTATACTTTCCTCTCTGCTTTACAGCGCCGCCGCCACCTTGCGGATTTCGGCAAGGCGGTTTGCAAGGGTTTTATCCTGCCGTACAATCTGCATGTTGTATTTCAACTGCATACGCATAAGCAAATCGGCATTTATCCCCAATGCGGCTTCAAACAGCATTGCAGTGTTGGCGGTAAGCGGTCGCCGCTCGTTAAGAATATCGTTCAATGCGGTGTATGGAACACCCATTTGTTTTGCTAAAGAACTTTGTGAAAGTTTGCGGTATGCAATTTCTTCTTTCAGCAATTCGCCTGGATGAGTGGGCTCATACGGGGTAAGATTGTTTGCTATCATACGAGGGTCAATCCCTTTTAATGTAATCATAACTATTTTATTTATAATGATTTGACAATTCTATAATATTGCATACGGTAACAACGGATTCAACACCGTTATCTGTTACCATAAATTCGATACGGTATTTATCGTTTACTCTGATGGAAGAAATACCCGCCTTATCTCCTTTTAACACTTCGTAATTTAAAGCGTTGATGGCAAATAAATTTTCGATTCTTTCAGCATCTTGAAGTGTTTCTATACGCTTTTTGTACTTTTTAATCACGTCGGGCTGAAAGCGATACTTTTTATCTTCGGATTTCCCCTTTTCATACAAGTTGCGCAAATACTCCTTTTCAAAAGTTACAATCATATCGTTTTATCTGTTCGATGCAAAGATAAGTAAATTTCTAAACATACACAAAAAAAGTGTACTTGTTTTTGATTTGAATTCTTCTCTGCTTTACAGCGCCGCCGCCACCTTGCGGATTTCGGCAAGGCGTTCGGCAAATGTTTTGTCTTGTTTTACCATACGCATATTGTAGTCGGTTTGCATACCAATCAGCATGTCAGCCGGAACACCCAATGCGGCTTCAAACAGCATCGCCGTTGTGGGGGTTAATGGGCGGCGTTTGTTCAATATGTGGTTCAATACTTTATACGGCATTCCCATTTGTACGGCAAGTTTGCCCTGCGATATGCCGCGGTATTCAATTTCTTCTTTCAGGATTTCGCCCGGATGAACAGGGCGGGCGCAAACATAATTACCCATAATTATTTTATTTATACAGTGTTCAATGGCTATTTCCTGTTTCGAGACTTGTTATTAAATCTAATATTGGATTTCGGAGTTTGTTTTTCCGTAAAAAATTAAATGTTTTTTGCGGTGAATTGTCTTCCTGCCCAAAACGCACGAAGGTTAATCTTAATAATCTCTGCCCCTTTCCTGGCAAAAACATTCTTTATACTTTCTTCTATTTTTTCAGGGGCAATTTGAATAAAATGTGTTGCTGCCCCTAATATTACCATGTTCGATGTTTTGGAGTTTCCGATATTGCCGGCAATATCATCGGCGTCGATTACAACACAGCGTGGCTGTTTCTGTATCTCGGTAATTATTTCGCATATATTTGGATAATTGGCAATATTCTGAAAAGGTTTGGAATTACTGACTATATATCCGTCTGTTTTTAAAAAAGGCAAATAACGCAATGCTTCCATTGGCTCAACGGCTAAAATTAAATCGGCTGTACCCTGTGGAATAAGATCGGAATGTATAATTTTGCCGGAAATGCGCAAATGCGAAACTACCGCACCGCCACGCTGGCTCATTCCGTGTGTTTCTGCCTGTTTTATGTATAAATTATCTTTTAATGCAGCATCGCCTAAAATTGATGCAATAGAAAGAATTCCTTGTCCTCCGACACCCGCCAATATTATATCTGTTTTCATTCGTAAAATTTTCAATCACATTAATAAAATAATGCAGCAACATGTGTTTAAATCTAAACTTTCACAGTGATTCATCATTATTTCAGTCAGCTTTTTCATTTTTCCGGTTTATTTCTGACCTTTTCTTTTTAGCTGCAGCCTGTACGCATTCACGTCTGAAAATTACTACGGAAACGCCATTCCAGGCAATTTCCTCTTCAAGTATTTTAATCATTTCATCGTGGTTTTTCTTTAGTGGAACTGCCACCCTAATATGATCGGCATTAACACCTACACCGGCACAAATTGATTCAATTTTACCTAAAGCCGATGATTCCTGTCCGCCGGTCATCGAAACCGATTCATTGTCGGAAATTATAACAAGAATGTTTGAGTTGTCGTTTACGGCATCGAGTAAACCTGTAATTCCCGAATGTGTAAAAGTAGAATCTCCTATAACAGCAATCGATGGTATTAAACCGGCATCGGCAGCGCCTTTTGCCATTGTTATGGAAGCGCCCATATCAACACATGAATATATAGATTTGTATGGAGGAAGCGCCCCAAGCGTGTAGCAGCCAATATCGGAAAGCACACGGCCTTTTGAATAAGGTTCGAGTACTCTGTTCAATACGGCATACATTTCGTGGTGTCCGCAACCTTGGCATAGAGCCGGCGGACGACTAACGACAATATCAGGGATAGCGGCACCGGTCAGAATTGTTTTGCCAAGCGCTTTTGCTACAATGCCGGTATTTAGTTCGCCATCGCGTGGTAAAATCCCGTTTAGTTTTCCTGAAATTTTTATGTTTTTTTTGAAAATACTTTTTACTGTTTCTTCAACTAAAGGATAGCCTTCTTCAAGTACAAGAACTTCTTCACAGTTTTCTCCCAGTTCCTGCAACATTTCAGAAGGAATAGGATACTGGGAAATTTTCATTACCGAATACGGACATTCACTGTCTTTGTAATTTTCATACAGGTAATTATACGCAATTCCGCAAACAATTATACCCAGGTTTTTGCCCGGCTTTATTTTTAAAGAATTGTATTTTGAAACGGCAGCCAATTTTTCAAAAATATTTTGTTTCGACAGCAGGTTCTTGTAGCGGTTGCGTGCAATGGCCGGTAGTAATACAAATTGAGTTGGATCGGCAGGCAATGCCAGTGTATTTTGTTCTGTTTCAGCTTTTTTTACGACCACTGCGCGTGAGTGTGCCAAACGTGTGGTAATGCGCAACATAACCGGAACACCAAGTTTTTCGGAAATGCTGAATCCTTCGTGTGCCATATCGTAAGATTCTTGTTGGTTAGAGGGTTCCAAAACAGGTATCATAGCTAATTTTGCATAAAACCTTGAGTCCTGCTCGTTTTGAGACGAATGCATTGAAGGGTCGTCGGCAACAGCTAAAACGAGGCCACCGTTTATTCCTGTGATTGCCGAATTAACAAAAGCATCTGCAGCCACATTTAAACCTACATGCTTCATACATACGAGCGCGCGTTTCCCTGCATACGACATCCCTAAGGCTGTTTCGTAAGCGGTTTTTTCGTTAGCCGACCATTTACTGCGGATACCTTTTTTGTTAGCTTGTTCACTTCCTTGAATAAATTCGGTTATTTCAGTTGAAGGAGTCCCCGGATAGGCATAAACACCTGAAATTCCACCATCTATAGCTCCCTGAGCAATTGCTTCAACACCAAGAAACAAATTGTGTTGCATATAAGATATTGTTAAAAAAATGCCAAAAATACAAAAATAGAGTTGATTTTTATATTTATATTCCTTTATCTGAAAACAACAAAATCAAAAACTTTAATTTTCAAATTCTTATACTAACTGGTTTGTTTCAGTATCAGGGAAAACGAGCCATGGCTTAAAAGTTTTGGCTTTATCAAAATCAATAAGTGCATAAGAGATAATAGTTATAACATCGCCTACAGCTACTTTACGTGCTGCCGGGCCATTAAGGCAGATTGTGCCCGTATTGCGTTCTCCTTTAATGATATAAGTTTCAAGCCGCTCTCCGTTATTAATGTTAACAACCTGCACCTTTTCGTTTTCAACCAGGTTAGCAGCGTCCATCAAATCTTCGTCAATAGTAATACTTCCAACATATTGCAGGTTCGCTTCTGTAACTGTTACTTTATGTATTTTCGATTTACAAACTTCAATTTGCATGACATTCTCTTTTCAGTTTAAAACAATGTTGTCTATTAACCTTACTTTACCGCAGTAAACAGCAATGCAGCCTACTTTGGTATTGTCTTCTTCCCAGTGTTCAATATGTTGAAGATTTGTATCGTCAACAATTTCAAAATATTCAACATTTAAAAATGGATTGCTGTTTATTTTTTCGGTTACCCATTCTACAAGTTCCTTTACGGATTTTTTCCCTACAAGTTCTTTTGCCATAAAAAGAGTGTTCGAAATTATTGCAGCATTTTCCGTTTCTTCATTATTTAAAAGCCTGTTGCGCGAACTCATAGCCAAACCATTTTTTTCGCGTATTATTGAACATGGAACAATTTCAACCGGCAGGTTTAATTGTTTCACCATACTTTTAATTATTGTAAGTTGCTGGAAATCTTTTAATCCAAAATAAGCTTTATCCGGTTTTATAGTATCGAAAAGTTTACTCACAATCTGCGCTACTCCGTTGAAATGGCCGGGACGGTATTTGCCTTCCATAACTGTTTCTATGGTTCCGAACCGAAACTTCCGGTTATCGGGCACAGGGTACATTTCAGCAACCGAAGGAGCAAAAACCAAATCGCAACCCGAATCTGCCAGCATATTCAAATCGGCATCCAAATTACGCGGGTACCTTTCCAAATCATCAATATTATTAAACTGGGTTGGGTTTACAAAAATGCTTACTACAACAACATTGTTCCCGCAAGTTGCATTTTCAACCAACGAAATATGCCCTTTGTGCAAAGCCCCCATGGTTGGAACAAAACCAACCGTTCCGCGAGTGCGCAACAGTTGCATGCTTTCATTTAGTTCTTTAACTGTTTTAACCAGTTTCATTTCTTCATAAAAAGATTACGGTGCGAAATAAGTAAAATAATTCGTAAAAATTAAATAATTTAATTCCTGAAAGGATACAATAATTAGTTGAATATTGAATATATAGAATATTGTATTAACTTTGCGGTTTATAATAAACTGCGCATTGGTTTGATGGAAAAGAAGAAAATCCTTTATATTTCTCAAGAAATTACCCCCTATTTGCCTGAAAGTGAAATGTCGGTTATAGGTCGCTATTTGCCACAGGGAGTTCAGGAACGAGGTCGTGAGATCAGGGTTTTTATGCCCCGATATGGTTGTGTGAGTGAAAGGCGGAATCAACTGCATGAAGTAATTCGTTTGTCGGGAATGAATCTTGTTATTAACGATACCGACCGCCCTCTGATAATTAAGGTAGCATCAATACAACCTGCACGAATGCAGGTTTATTTTATTGATAATGAGGATTATTTTCAACATAAATACATGCTTGCCGATGCAAAAGGCGAAGAATTTGCCGATAACGACGAAAAGGTTATTTTTTTTGCACGGGGTGTGTTGGAAACAGTTATTAAACTGCGGTGGTCGCCAGACATAATTCATTGTAACGGATGGCTTGCCTCGCTTATTCCGCTATATATAAAAAAATATTATTACAACAATCCGCTTTTAGAAAATTCGAAAATTGTTTATTCGTTATATGACGATGGTTTTAAAAAACCTTTAAATAACAAGTTTAAAGAAAAGATTATTGTTGGGAAAATAACTGCGGAAGATGTTGCATTGGTTGAAGACCCGACTTTCGAGAATTTATCATTGATAGCTGTTGAATACTCAGATGCAGTTATTCAAGGCTCAAAAAAAATTAATAGAAACGTAGAAGAATATATTCAGGCTAAGGCAAAATTATTTCTGGAATTTCAATCGAAAGACACTTATATTGATGCCTATAACGAGTTTTATGATAAAATTTGACTGCATGTAAGAGTTAAATTCTTTTAAAAAATGAGTTAATAGATTACTAATAGCCAAAATTGTTTTATTATTGACACGTTGAATAAAGAAATAAAATTTAAACCGGAAACAAGTGAAAAACAACAAATATATAAAACAACACAAATTACTGATAGTAATTATTTTAACTGTTTTTACTTTTTCCGGATGTAATAAATTTAACGATTTGGGAGTTGGGCTTTTGCCGCCTGGTGATTTATTAGATGTTAGAAATACCATATTGAAAGAAGATATTTCAGCATATACTTTTTTAGAAGATTCGGTTATTACAAGTAATGCTCCAAAAAGTTTGCTCGGTAGTTTTAACGACCCTATTTTCGGAAACACGACAATAAATTTTGCTACTCAGTTTAGAATTCAGTCATTTCCCCAATATGGTACCAACCCAACAATTGACTCTACATTTCTGTATCTTTATTACAAAACAGTTTATGGCGATACAACAACCACACAGAAAATAAGAGTTTATGAATTAGAAGACCCTATTCACTACGACATAACTGATTCAACCGGAAAAACATCGGAATATGCTTATTATGGTGATGTTGACTTAAAAAAAATGGCATCGCCGCAAATAATTGGCCAGCTTGATTTTATCCCTAAGATTTCGCTTGATTCTGCAAGCTCTAATGTATTGGTTCAGATGTTAAAAATTCCTGTTGATGTTTCTATAGCCGAGAAACTTGTTTCCGCCGATCCATCGAACCTCAAAAATAACGATACATTTTTAAATTATTTTAGAGGTGTTTTTATAGAAACCGAGAAATTGAATAGTGGTACGGGTGCAATTGTTGGTATAGAAACAGAAAATACTGCATTAGTGGTGTATTATAACAACGATGAAAGCAGAGCAGATACATTACCAGATACATTAAATATGGCATACCGTGTGACAGAATTCAGCGCACGGGTAAATAATTTTTTCCACGACTATTCATCCACACTTTTTTATGACAATTTAAACTCCGATGCAAATGAAGATTCCTTAATTTTTATTCAGGCAATGGGTGGACTGGAGTCAAAAATTAAAATTGATAACCTGTCGTCATGGAAAGATTCTGTTGTAGTAACAAATGGCGATACTATTGAATATTTAATAAACAAAGCAGAATTAGTTTTTAATGTAGATACAACAATAACAGATATTAAGAAATTTCCACCGCCAGAACAATTATTATTTACATACATTGATACTACGGGAAAGCAGTTTTTACCCAAAGATTATTCTTTTAATGTGGACTATTATGGAGGGACTCTCACTAAAGACTATAAATACAGATTCAACATTACTCAGCATTTACAGCAAATAATTAACGGTGAAATTGAAAACCGTGATTTTTATCTTACAACGGCGAATAGTAACGGTGAAGCCAATAGGGTTGTACTTAAAGGAAGTACCAGTAAAAAAGGAATACAGCTTATTGTTACCTATACAAAAATATTTCAATAGTATTTGTTCAATCTGAACAACCAAAAGATACAATTTTTATTGTACCTTTTAATGTTTCCTCTGTTTAGAATCTATGTGCTGTTTTTGCCTTTCATTTTTTGAGGGCGTATTTTTATACTTAGGCTAAATTGTTATTTTTGTAAAAAAATATGGTTAGAACAGTTAACTTATGACGACTAATCGGAATTTCACAGTCGTTTTTTATACAGACGAAAAAACTGTTTATGGCAAAAAGTTTTAAAATAGGAAATATTGAAATTGCGGGAACACCGCTTTTCTTGGCGCCTATGGAAGATGTTACATATAAGTCATTTCGTTGGATATGTAAAAAATTTGGTGCCGATGTAATGTACACCGAGTTTATTTCGTCTGAGGCGCTGGTACGAGATGTGAAGAAAACCCGACAAAAAATGGTTTTGTTCGACTTTGATCGTCCGGTGGCAATCCAGATTTACGGACACAACACTGAATCTATGATACGCGCCGCTCAGATTGCCGAGGAAGCAAATCCCGATTTTATAGACATTAATTTTGGCTGTCCTATGAAAAAAATAATCCGTCACGGAGCCGGTGCAGCAATGCTGAAAGACTTGTCTAAAATGCAGCAAATGGCAACAAGTATAGTAAAAGCTGTAAAACTTCCGGTAACAGCAAAAACACGGTTGGGCTGGTCGGAAAACGACAAGCCGATTGTTGAAGCAGCCGAACGCTTGCAGGATGCTGGTATAACTGCACTTACAATACACGGGCGCACACGTGAACAACTGTATTCTGGTGTCGCAGACTGGTCGCTGATCGGTGAAGTAAAAAACAATCCAAGAATAAAAATTCCAATAATAGGTAACGGCGATATAAACAGCGGAGAGAAAGCACGAAACATGCTAAGCCAAACCGGTGTAGATGCCTTAATGATAGGACGTGGTGCCATAGGAAAGCCATGGTTGTTCAGAGAAATAAAACACTATCTTGCAACAGGAGAAAACCCGCCATCGTTAACTGTGAAAGAAATTGTGGAGGTGTTGCGAGAACAACTGCAAATGAATCTCGAATGGAAAGATAATGAACGTCTTGGAATTTTAATGATGCGCCGTCATTTTGCAAAATACTTCACAGGGCTACCGAATTTCAGAGAACTTAAAATAAGTATGCTGCAGGCAGAAACAAATTCGGAAATAAACGAAATTCTGAATAAAGTAACTGACTTTTATGACGAGAAACAACCTGATTTTGCAAATGTAAGTTTAAACTGATGAAAATTTTAAACTATTATGCGAGTAATACTAAATAACTTTCCCTTGAATGTAAAATATTTGAATGAATGTGTGGGTTGTAGCGTAATATACCTCTGCCAACTGAAAGTAGAAGTCCATTTTATGAGATTTAGAGGTAGAAACAATGAATAACACTGTAATGTCGAACGAAGTCAAGACATCTGTTTAACAGATTTTTTTACTCCGGTCGGAATGAAGGACAGACAACTATAACTAATAAAACCTAATTATTTTATACATGAAAAATTTAAACATTGTGACAGAATCCGGAAAACGTCCGGAAACCAGAAGACACATATTAAGGACAGCACTTACGGCAGTTGTCGTGCTCTTTGCATTTAACACCTTTGCTGCTGACATGCTTACGCTTACCAATGAAATGGTTTTCAACGGCAAGATAACACGTATTAAAAACTGCATGGTTACATTTCGTGCAAGCGACGGAAACAAATATACAATTCCGGCTAACGATATATTTTCAATTCAGTTTGAAGATATGAACGACAAAGTTTACACCAACTACATGCAAGACATGAATTCCGACAAATGCATGAAAGGCACTCTTGATGCAGAATACTATCACGGTAAAAAAGGCGGGCATTTTGTTTTAGGTGTATTGTTCGGGCCTTTTGCCATGATTGGAACGGCTGTATCTAACCCATCACCGTGGAAGGGCAAGTACACATATATGATGTCTGAAAATAAGGATAATTTTAACGACTTGGAATATTTAAGTTGTTACAAGAAAAAAGCAAAAGGACAACTAATTGGAATGGAAGGATTAGGTTGGGTTACATGGATATTACTGGTTGTTATATAGGAAGTTATCTTCATAGTTTTGTGCGGAATATGAGGTGCGCGCATCCCTAACGGATATCCGCATCATCCGTAAAATATGCATGGTATGCAATTTTACTGTGAATATCGGAATAAGAATTGTATGAAGATAGTATATTTCCGAAAATAAAGTAATTTTATTTTGATTTACTGCACCTGCAGTTTATTACAATTTTTTTTGCTTTATTTTTTTTTGTTATATGGTATTAGTATGCCTTAGCGAATATTACTCTTTTCCTTGATAATTTTCCTGAATAGATGCATACTCCTTCCTCAAAGTCTTGGTTTAAAGGAATACATCTTATAGTTGCCTTGGTTTCGTTTTTTATTCTTTCTTCCGTTTCGGGCGATCCATCCCAGTGAGCGCTTACCAGTCCTTTTCCTTTTTTCATTATTTTTTTGAATTCCTCCCATGAGTCCACCCTGCAAGTATTTTGATTTCTGAATTCGAGAGCTTTTTTGAAAATATTCTTTTGAATCTCCTCCAGAATATTTTTGACATATATTTCTATACCGTCAGTTTTTACGACAATTTTTTCCAGCGTGTCCCTCCTTGCAATTTCCACTGTTTCGTTCATTAAATCTCTGGGTCCCAATGCTATTCTGACAGGTACCCCTTTCAGTTCATATTCTGCAAATTTCCATCCCGGTTTTTTGTTGTCGTCGTTGTCATATTTTACGGAAATTCCCACCGACACAAGTTTTCCTGTTATTTCTCTTACCTTTTTTGATATTTCGTCAAGTTCTTCGTTTTTTTTATACACAGGCACAATAATTACCTGGAAAGGCGCCAGTTTTGGAGGCAGTACCAGGCCCCTGTCGTCAGAGTGCGCCATTATCAGAGCCCCCATCAGCCTTGTTGACACCCCCCACGATGAAGCCCATACGTATTCTTCAGTTCCATCCTTTCCTGTAAACTTTACATCAAAAGCTTTTGCAAAATTTTGTCCCAGGAAATGCGATGTTCCTGCCTGCAGCGCTTTCCCGTCCTGCATCAATGCTTCAATCGAGTACGTTTCCAAAGCCCCTGCAAACCGTTCATTAGCCGATTTAGTTCCTTTTATCACAGGTATTGCGAGGTAATTTTCGGCGAAATCGGCATAAATATCCAGAATTTTTTTTGTTTCCTCTATTGCCTCTTCTTTCGTTGCATGCGCGGTGTGTCCTTCCTGCCATAGGAATTCTGCAGTTCTGAGGAAGAGCCTTGTACGCATTTCCCAACGCACGACATTAGCCCACTGGTTTATCAGAATAGGTAAATCACGGTACGACTGAATCCAGTTTCTATAAGTGTTCCATATTATTGTTTCCGAAGTAGGCCTTACTATCAGTTCCTCTTCCAGTTTTGCTTCAGGGTCAACAACAATTCCTCCATTTTCCGGATCGTTTTTTAGCCTGTAATGAGTAACAACGGCACATTCTTTAGCAAACCCTTCCACATGTTTTGCCTCTTTGCTGAAAAACGATTTTGGAATAAAAATGGGGAAATACGCATTCACATGCCCTGTTTCCTTAAACATTCTGTCAAGTTCCGCCTGCATTTTTTCCCATATAGCATATCCGTACGGTTTAATAACCATACATCCCCTTACAGCTGAATTTTCAGCCAAATCAGCCTTAATAACCAGATCCTGGTACCACTGTGAATAATTTTCGCTTCTTGGTGTTAATTCTTTTGCCATTTTTGTTAATTTGGTACAGGTTTTGTTCATTTATTTTTGATTTTACAAATAAAATAAATATTTTGACATTAAATAAACAGTGGATTATAAGTTATGAAATCAGCATTAAAAATATTAGCAGCGATATCAGTCCTGTTCACTGGATGTACCTCCGGGTTGTACGTTACAGGGAACTATACCGACGATATTTATTTTAATCCCTCAGACATTCCTCCACCTGTTGCATATGAACATACTACCGCAACACCAACATCCGGCACAGATGACAGGTTCATAATCAGTGAAACTAAAAAAGATTACAGCGGCAGCAGTACCGTTAATAATATTTTCAGTGGAACAGGCGGGAGTTCTGATTTTATAATATACGACAGGGATAATATGGAATTGGCCGCGAGCGACACAGGTTATTATTACGGAGATGGTGAAACAAATTACATAATCAATAATTACTATGAAGGAGATAATGTAGATTTTGCATACAGGATCCGCCGTTTTCACAATCCATATTTCTACGATCCGTTTTACTGGGATTCCTGGTACTATGATCCGTTTTATTACACATCCTGGTATTATCCATACAGTTCATTTTCGTGGAGTTGGGGTTTAAGTGGCTGGTATTCTCCGTATTATGCGTGGGGATATCCCTATTACAGCTGGTACAGCCCTTATGCATGGGGCTGGGGGTATCCTGTATATAACAATGGCGGCGGATGGTATGATAATTACGAAAACTACAGCTACGGCCAAAGAAGGGTTTCAAATACGAATGTTTTGTACGGCAGCAACGGTACACATGCAAGAAACACATTATCCGTTTCCTCAGGAGCCAGAAGCAGGAATACCGGTGAAACTTCCGTCAGAACGGTTGGTGCAGGCGGTACCGGTACCTCTTTAAGGCAGCGCGTGTCCAATACAGGCACTGTAACATCTAATTCTTCACAGCAACCGCCCGAAACCGGTGTGCTCACAGAAAGAAGGAGGACTTCTTCCGATAGCCGGGCTAACGGGCAGTCAGGCAGTTTTTCCGTTGAATCAGGGAATTCGGTTATACAAACATATACCCGTCCGGGTAACGAATCTTCCGGCAGGCCTGCAACCTATAGCCGTTCTGCTGTTAACAGTACACAGCCGCGTATTGCAGGAGAAGGAAGCAGGTCTTCGGGTGGGGGAGCAGTTCGAGGAACTACATCAACGTACAGTAATACATACAGATCAGGTTCAACCTATAACAGAGGTACCGGCAGTACCGGTACAAGAGTAAATACAGACAGTGGCCGCAGCCGTAATACAAGAACATATTCTGCTCCCGCACCGAGAAACAGCAGTACCGGCAGTTACAGAGGCGGCAGTCCGTCCGGTGGTTCCGGCAGTTATGGCGGCGGAGGAAGTTCCGGGTCTTCAATTGGAGGAGGAGCAGGAAGTTCCGGCCGTACTTCTTCTTCGGGTCGCAGATAACATAAATGGTTGAATAAAAAGTATTAACAACAAAATTAACTTACTATGAAAAAATATTTTGCAGTACTTTCGTTTGCCTTCATATTACCGTATTTTACCTCTGCCCAGAATATGGCCGATGCGCTCAGGTATTCCGTTACTCAAATTAACGGGACAGCCCGTTCCGGCGGTATGGGAAATGCTTTCGGAGCTTTGGGCGGTGATTTTACTTCTGTCAGTATAAATCCGGCAGGACTTGGGCTTTACCGTTCTTCTGAGTTTTCTATAACGCCCACTTTCGGGCAAACAAGAGTTAATTCAAATTATTTACAAAATAATATGAGCGACAGAAAGTATAATCTTTCATTAAGTAACATAAGCTATGTTTCTTCCATAACGGCGCAGAACCATGGCAAGACAGGCCTTTTGAGCGTTAATATTGGAATCGGTTATAACCGGTTGAAAGATTTTAACAGTAACAGTTTGGCAGGAGGAAACAATGCCGGCAGTTCGATTCTGGATAATTTTGCATCAAATGCAAATTCCGGCAACTGGAGCGATTTTTATGAACAGCTTGCATGGGAAACAGATTTGCTTTTCAAAGATGAAAATAATATTTACCGGCACGATATGGAAGATTCCGGTTATGGCCAAAGCCATCAGAAAAGTATTTCGCGCCAGGGTTCCATGGATGAATACTCGTTTTCATTAGGCTTGAATTTCAATCATAAATTATACGTTGGCGCTTCTGTCGGAATTGTTGATCTTTACTACAAAGAGTCGTCGTCTCACATGGAATGGGATGCAAACAACAGCATAGATTCTTTTAACGAATTGCAGTTTAACAGTTTTCTGCGAACCGGCGGCACAGGATATAACGGTAAGCTTGGAATAATTTACAAGCCTGTTAACCAGATAAGGATTGGTGTTGCCGTTCATACACCGACTTTCTACAATCTAAACGATATTTTTGAAACATCAATGAGTTCATCAGTAACTTACAACGACGGAGAAACGGTAAAATACCATACCGGTATTCCTCCTGTTTCAGAATATGACTACAGTTTGGAAACACCTTTCAGGGCAATTTTCAGCGGAGCATTCATTGTTGGCAAAAAAGGGCTTTTGAGTTTTGATTATGAACATGTTGATTACGGCAGTGCAAGGCTTTACAGAGGAGGAGACGGTTATCAGTTTGCTTCGGAGAACAGGGATATTTCGTTGGCTTATAAGTCAGTTGGCAATTTGAGGTTTGGAGGAGAGTACCGTTTTACTGATTATTTTTCGTTACGTGGCGGTTACGAATATTATCCGTCGGCATATGCCTCAAGTGCCTTTGGATTTTCACAGCCCAATTCCGGCACAGATTTGGTTATTTATTCTTGTGGTATTGGATACCGTATCGGCAGTTTTTATTTTGATGCCGCATACAGGTATTCCGTTTCTGATTATTTTGAGACGTTGTATCCTGCTCCTGTTTCAGATAATTATCCTTCTCCGGACATGGCCTGCTTTAAATCTGTGCGGAATAAATTTATATTCACTTTGGGTATAAAACTTTGAATTAACCGATTTCAATTATTATAAATATGAAAAAAAATAAAGCCGGTAT
>JAITWJ010000095.1 GCA_031285325.1 Bacteroidales bacterium | reverse complement strand
ATCGTTAATTTCTACAGATGGGATTATGACGTTACTGTTTCCATTACTTCCGTTTTCATCATCGGTCGATTCAACATATACTTTCAGAAAACCATCAAAAATTAGAACTTCACCTGTTGCTGTAAATTTTTCTTTTGCATTGGAAATTAGTATAGTAACTGTTGTTTTTTCTAATTCGGCATCGGCCATTTGCGATGCTGCGGTACGTTTCCAGATAAGATCGTATAATTTTTGTTCCTGACTTGTTCCTTCAATGAATTCATTGTCCATATAGGTAGGCCGTATGGCTTCATGTGCTTCCTGAGCTCCTTTCGAAGTAGTTTGGTATTTCCTTATTTTTACATATTTCTCACCATGAAGTTCAGTTATTTTTTGCTTTGCAGTATTTATTGCCATTTGCGATAAATTGACCGAGTCGGTACGCATGTATGTAATTTTACCGTTTTCGTACAGACGTTGGGCTACCGACATGGTTTGGGCGATTGAAAAACCAAGTTTACGACTGGCTTCCTGTTGGAGAGTAGATGTGGTGAAAGGTTTTGCCGGCGAACGTTTTGCCGGCTTTTTAACAACGTTTTCTACCGTAAATTCAGCCGTTTTGCATTTTTCAAGAAAAGCAAGCGCCTCTTCTTTTTTGTCGAACCTTTTTGAAAGATCTGCTTTAATTTCGGTAAAATTGCTTTCTCTGTCGTTCACAATAAAATAGCCGTTAACACGATATGCCTCTTCGGTTTTAAAATTGATGATTTCACGTTCGCGTTCAACAATTAACCGAACAGCTACCGACTGAACTCTTCCTGCAGAAAGTGCGGGTTTAATTTTTTTCCAAAGCACCGGAGAAACTTCAAACCCGACAATACGGTCGAGTACCCTGCGGGCTTGCTGGGCATCAACCAAATTATTGTCAATATAGCGAGGATTTTTTATAGCTTCTAATATGGCATTTTTAGTAATCTCGTGAAAAACAATACGCTTTGTATTTTCAGGCTTAAGGGTTAAAACTTCTTTCAGGTGCCAGGCAATAGCTTCTCCTTCGCGGTCTTCATCGGACGCAAGCCAAACGGTTTGCGCTTCCTTTACTAACTTTTTTAATTCGGTAACAATTTTCTTTTTATCGGGGGGGACAATATATTTAGGTGAAAATTTATTTTCGATATCAATTCCGAACTCTTTCTTTTCTAAATCTCTTATATGTCCCATGCTTGAGGTTACAAAATAATCTTTCCCCAAAAATTTCTCAATGGTTTTGGCTTTGGCAGGCGACTCAACAATTACAAGATTTTCGTACATATATTTACTATTCCTGTTAAAAAATTTTGCAAATTAAAGAAATTGAATTGTTAAGTTCAAAATTTTAAGAGCTATTTTTACAATTGGGGTAATTTCATTACTAAACAATGCTTAACAAACTTAATCATCAAACGCTTAATTCATTTTATAGATATCATGCCGTTTTTATGAGTCGTTTCACTATCTTTGTGAAAATTAAATAGAATGGCCACGGGGAAGATAATAATAGCTATAGACGGATACTCATCATGCGGGAAAAGTACAATGGCCAAAACGCTGGCGCATGCCATAGGTTATATTTACATAGACAGCGGAGCAATGTACCGTGCAGTTACTCTGTTTGCATTGCGTAACAGATGGATTATAAACGGGAAACCCAATGTTGAAAAAATAATTTCGGGTTTGAACGATATGAAAATCACCTTCCGATGGGATGAAAAAACGGGAAAAAATACAACATTTCTAAATGGTGAGAACATTGAAGATGAAATTCGCAAACCTGAAGTTTCAAAATATGTAAGCCCTGTAAGTACAATTGCAGAAGTAAGAAAAGCAATGGTAAAACAACAGCGCGAAAACGGAAAAAATAAAGGTATAGTGATGGATGGCCGAGATATTGGCACTGTAGTTTTTCCTGATGCCGAACTGAAAGTATTTATGATGGCAGCGCCCGAAATACGGGCACAGCGGCGTTTTCTTGAACTCACGGATAAAGGATTAAATGTAAACTTCGATGAAATAAAAGCTAATGTGGATGAACGCGACAAGATTGATTCGAATCGCGAAATAAGTCCACTTAAAAAAGCCGGCGACGCAATTATTCTCGACAACAGTAACCTGACCAGAGAAGAACAATTGAAGTGGGTACTTGAAAAAGTAAAAGAAATAACCGGTTAAAACATGAAAATTGAGATAGACAAAAGATCGGGTTTTTGTTTTGGGGTTATAAAGGCAATTAAATCGGCCGAAAACGAATTAAACGAAAACACGCAGCTTTATTGTCTTGGCGATATTGTTCACAACGGAGAAGAAGTCAGGCGGCTGGCAAAAATGGGACTGCGGTCAATTTCTAAAGAAGAATATTTTAAACTAAAAAACTGTAAGGTATTAATTCGTGCCCACGGCGAGCCGCCGGAAACATATAAATATGCCATAAAAAAAAACATAAAACTGATTGACGCCACGTGTCCTGTAGTAATTACCCTGCAGGAAAGAGTACGTGAATCGTACAAAAATAACCTTAACAACAACTGGCAAATTGTAATCTTCGGGAAAATTGGGCACGCCGAAATTATCGGATTAAACGGGCAAACAAACTACAGCGCCGTTATTCTTGAAAACAAAAATGATATTTCTAAAGTTGACACAAACAGGTCTGTATTGCTGTATTCGCAAACTACTAAACGCATAGAAGAATTTTATGAAATTGCCGAGAGCTTAAAAAACCATATAAACAAAGGACTGCAAGTTCATATAAAAGATACTATATGCAGGCATGTTTCTGACAGGGTTCCGAATCTTAAAAAATTTGCAGCAAGTTTCGACATGATTTTATTTGTTGCCGACGAAAAAAGTTCAAACGGAAAATACCTGTATTCAATTTGCAGGGAAGAAAACAACAACACAAACACAATTTCAAAAATTGAAGATATTAAAACAGAATGGTTTGAAAATGTTGAATCAGTTGGAATTTGTGGCGCCACATCAACACCTAACTGGCTTATGAAACAGATTTTTGACTGGATAAACGAAAAATTCAACTGCGTTACGCAAAATAATTAATATTAAGAGTTAACAATTAACAACAATTAAAAGAATAGTATAGCTAACAACTCTCTTAATAGTCCATTGTAAATTATCAATTATTAATTATTGTGGATTGTTTACCGCTTCGTAAGCTCGCTGTTTGCAACAACTAAAAAGGCCAAATTACCTATTGCAACAGTTTCACAAACACAAAAATGATGATTTTGCCCGTTGCCACAGCGTGGCAGATGGCAAAAAGACGAAATTGCCTCTTGCCA
>JAITWJ010000131.1 GCA_031285325.1 Bacteroidales bacterium | reverse complement strand
TAATGATGTTGTGCATAAGGCATTGCACCTGAGTCGAACCAAACATCAATTAAATCGGATTCACGAAACATCCTCTTACCTGTTGACGAAACCAGTATTATTTTATCTACATAGGGTTTGTGCAGGTTTATTTTATCGTAATTTTCTTTTGTATTAATTCCTACTTCAAAACCTTTGTATGGATTTTCGGCCATAAATCCTGCTTTCATAGCTTTTTGAATTTCGGCTATTAATTCTTCCGTTGAGCCGATACAAATTTCTTCTGAACCATCTTCAGTTCTCCAGATAGGCAAGGGGGTTCCCCAAAAACGGGAACGACTCAGGTTCCAGTCAACTAAATTTTCGAGCCAGTTACCAAAACGGCCTGTTCCGGTGCTTTGTGGTTTCCAGTTAATAGTATTGTTAAGTTTAACCATTTTATCTTTTACGTCGGTTGTTTTTATAAACCACGAATCAAGAGGGTAGTACAACACCGGTTTATCGGTACGCCAACAATGTGGGTAACTATGAATATGTTTTTCAATTTTAAACGCTTTGTTCTCCTGTTTTAACATTACAACAATGTCTGTATCAACAGATGGGGCATCTTCTGTAAGCGTTTCATCATAAGCATTTTTAACATATCTGCCGGCAAAAGGCTTATAATTTTCAATATTGACATATTCTTTAACAAAATATTCCGACATATTATGCAAAAGAAAAAACCTGCCTTTTTTATCAACAAGTGCTTGAGATTTTCCTTCACTGTCGTCAACAGTCAAAGGCGAGATTCCGTTTTGTTTTGCTACACGGTCGTCGTCGGCGCCAAAAGTTGGAGCTATATGAACAACCCCTGTTCCTTCTTCGGTGGTAACAAAATCACCAGTAATAACCTCAAATGCTTTTCCTTTGGGTTTTACCCATTTAATTAATTGTTCATACTGAATTCCTTTCAGATCGGCGCCACTATATTCGGCTAAAATTTTAAAAGGAATGTCTTTGTTACCAGGTTTATATTCCTCCAAAGCAAGTTCAATATTTTTTTCATTAAAATTATTATGAAAAAGATCTTTGCCAAGTATTAACGTTACAGGAACCCCTGTGTAAGGATTAAATGTTCTAACTTTAATGTATTTAATTGTTGGTCCGACACAAAGTGCCGTATTCGAGGGAAGAGTCCATGGAGTGGTTGTCCATGCAATAAAATACAGGTCGGTGTCGATGTCTTTAAAAAGAAACTCCGATTTTTCGTTCCTTATTACTTTGAACTGTACAGTGGCCGTAGTATCTTTTACATCGCGGTAGCAACCTGGCTGATTCAATTCATGCGAACTTAACCCTGTACCGGCAGCAGGCGAATAAGGCTGAATAGTATAACCTTTATATAATAATCCTTTTTTGTAAATATTTTTCAACAGCCACCATACCGATTCAATGTAGCGGTTGTCGTATGTTATGTATGGGTCGTCCATATTTATCCAGTAGCCCATTATACGTGTAAGTTCTTCCCACTCACGAGTATATTTCATAACTTCTTTACGGCAGGCATTATTATATTCTTCTACTGAAATTTTTTTCCCGATATCTTCTTTTGTAATATTCAACGATTTTTCAACACTCAGTTCAACAGGAAGCCCGTGTGTGTCCCAACCGGCTTTACGGTGAACACGAAATCCTTTCATAGTTTTATAACGACAGAAAATATCTTTTATGGTACGCGACATTACATGGTGAATGCCCGGCATTCCATTTGCCGAAGGCGGCCCTTCATAAAATACAAATGCATTGTTACTTTCTCTTTTTAAAATACTTTTATGAAATATATCATCAACTTCCCAGCGTTTTAATATTTCTTTATTAACTCGAGAAAGATCCAATTGCTTATATTCCTGAAACTTGTTACTCATATAATTACGGGTTTTCGATAATTATTCTTTAAAAATATGCAAATATAGAAATTTTTAAAGGATGGCGTATTTACTACTGTTTGGAGTTAAAAAATCAATCCTGAAAAAGAATTATATAATTTCTAATAGATAGTTTACACATTGTGTATTTTTTACTTTTGAGCCCTTAGCAAATTAACACAAAGTATGTCAGGTAAGTTACTGAAAACGTACAGTAAACACAAAGTTACCTTTCCAAATATCTCTAATTTAGAAAAGTAACTTTGTTACACGAAAAACGGCCTTTGTTTTTATTGTGAGATTCCCAATTTTTCTCTTACCAGCGGCAGAACATCAATGCTCGAATTTGATTTATATAGCAATAACCCTGAGTCGAAAACATAAACCAAACTCTGCGCTTTAGCAACTTCTTCAATAGCAACTCTGGCTTTTTCTATAATGGGTTGAAGTAACTCTGTCTGTTTTTGCTCTATTTGCTGATAGGCACTGGTTCTGTAATTCTCAATCCTTGTTCCTATTTCCTGTATCTCGGTCACTTTTGCAGTCCTTCTTACATCTGATACATCAGTGCCTAATTGTTCAAATTCAGCCAATTTTTGCTGATATCCTTCATTGAGTTCTGTAAGAACTTCTTCAAGATCTTGTTGAAATTTTTCCAATTCGGTTTGAGCAGCTGCATATTCAGGCATAATCGGTATTAATGCTTGAAACTCGATATGTCCGAATTTTAAAGTTTGTGCATTAGCTGTTGCAGATGCAACTACAAAAAGCAGAATAGCAGCAATTTTCGATAGATTATTCATAGTAATTGTAATGTTAATTTTTTTTCAAATATAGTTATTAATTATTTATACCCGAGTTTTTGTAAAACCTGGTCGCTGAGATCGTAGCGTGGGTTAGTGTAAAACAGTGCGGCATTTCCGGCCTTGTCGAAAATGGTTGCATAACTGCCTTCGTCTGCTATTTGCTGTACAGCATTAGAAATATTATCCTGTATAGGTTGTATCAGGCTTTGACGTTTTGTAAACAAATCTCCATTGGGGCCGAAATATTTCGACTGTAACTGTTTATAATCTTTCTCCTTAGTAATGATTACATCTTCACGCCTTCTTTTCATATCTTCCGAAAGTGATGCACTTTCGGTCTGATAATTTTGATATAACTGTTCAATTTCAGCATAAATTGTTTCAAGTTCTTCCTGGTATTGCGATGACAATTCGTCTAATTGTTCTTGTACGGCAGTAAATTCCGGTATATTACTCATTATATATTCTGTGTCGATAAATCCGAATTTCTGGGCGCTGCCAATTCCGGTAAAAACTATTATTGATACAACAATTAAAATAAATTTCTTCATGATAGTTCAATTTTATAAATTTATTAAATTTTCTACATCACATTTTATGCCAAACCTTTAATTATTAAAATTGCTGGCCTAATACAAAGTGAAACTGCCCTTTTTTTGCTTCACTTGAACTAGGTAAGTCGAAACCATATCCCCAGTCTATTCCCAATAAACCAAACATAGGCAAAAATATACGGGCGCCTATCCCTGCCGACCTGTACAATTTATACGGATTGTAGTCCTGAAAATATGAATTTACATGTCCTCCTTCAGCAAAAACCAACCCATAAATAGTAGCATTCGGTTTTGGTGATATTAGGTAACGTAATTCTGTTGTGAATTTTGTGTATATCTTCGAACCGTTGTTTGGACTCAAACTGCCGTCTCGATAGCCTCTCATGGCAATATACTCGGCGCCATACATGTCATACCCATTCATTCCTGAACCACCAACAATAAATCCTTCGAATGGCGATCGTACATTTTTGTTAAAATATCCAAGAAATCCCATTTCAAAACCTGTGTGCAGAACAAATTTTGAATCTCTCGACAACGTGCTGTACATTCGTCCCTTGAACACCCATTTATGATATTCTATCCATCTGTATTTTTCAGCATTTGTCATTTTGTCAGAACTGTAATCTTTTCCTGTAAGCAGAGAAAACGGAGGTGTTATTTTTAACGACAGTGAGAGTTCTGAACCGCTGCGTGAATATAGCGGATTATCTACCGAATTTCGCCCGATTACTGTTCTAATACTTGTATTGTAAAATGTACCATTTGTTTCCCCGTTTTCATCAGCCATTTCAGGAAAATATCCTCTCATATGCTGCAGTTTGTAATGTTCCATCGATGCTTCGTGGTAAACTGTAAAAAAGTCGTCGGGCCACGATAAGCGGTAACCATATCCCAGGGCCAATACAGTGGTTAACCAAATTTGGTCGTTTGAAGTATCTGTGTCTTCCGACTCGTAATTATACTGCGGGGAGTATCCGGGATAATATCCACCGCCATAATAGTCATAATAACTACCACCATAATAGTCATAATAATTGGTACTGTTGTTATTTGCGCTAAAATTCATTTTTTGATGTGACAATGAAACTGAAAGAGAATTTGGCTTTTTACCTCCCAGCCAGGGTTCAATAAACGAAAGGCTTATGGTTTTATAGTATTTGCCGCTTGTTTGATAACGTACGCTGAGGGTTTGTCCGTCGCCTGTCGGTAATGGACGCCAAGCTTCCTTGTTAAATATATTGCGGGCAGAAAAATTTGCAAATCTTAACCCGATTGAACCGAGAAACATATTTTGTCCCCAACCACCTGACAGTTCTAATTGGTCATTTGCCTTTTCCTGAAGCTGGTATTCTATATCTACTGTTCCTTCTTCCGGCCTGGGCCTTATATCAGGGTTAATTGCCTCCGGATCAAAATGTCCTAACTGAGCAAGTTCTCTGTACGAACGCATTAAAAGCGATTTACTAAACAAGTCGCCAGGATAAGTCCTTACCTCTCTAAGTGCTACATGTTCGTTTGTTTTTGTATTTCCTGTTACTGTAACTTTATTAATTGTGGCCTGCTTACCTTCGAAAATACGCATTTCATAATCAATCGAATCATTATTAATGTTCACTTCAATTGGATTGAGGTCAAAAAACAGATAACCACGGTCGAGATACAGGTTATTTAGTCCTTCGTCGTTATCGAATAATCTTTTATCAAGTATTTTTTGATTAAATATATCCCCTTTTTTTATACCGAGAGCACTTGTAAGATAATCTGACGGGAATATCGTATTTCCAACCCAACGTATATCACCAAAATAGTACTTATAACCTTCTTCTAATGTCAATTCAATATCAACGCGCGGTTTCTTTTTTTTACCCACTTCAACTATTTTAATAGTGTCATGTATAATAACGGCATCGCGGTATCCTTTTTCGTTAAATTTATCAATGAGGGCAATTTTGTCTTTTGTATATTCTTCCTGAAGAAATTTTTTTGTACGTAAAAAGTTGCGCAATTTTTTATCGTTGGTTTTTTTCATGGCCCGTTCAAGTATAACACTTGAAATTGCATTATTACCTTCAATTTTAATGCTGTTTACTTTTACTTTTTCCTTTTTATCAACATGAATATCGAGCAAAATACTATTGTTTTGAGTGGTGTCATTGCGCTGAGTAATCCTTACCTCAGTACTCAAGAATCCTTTTGCTTTAAAAAAATCAGAAATTACACGCTGGGCGCTGTTAAGCTGATGATTAGTAACCTGAGAACCTATTAATAAAACTACTTTTTCGCTAATATCATCGTTTTCCGATTTGGTAATGCCATGATAATTAACTTCTGAAAGCCGTGGCAGCTCCTGTAGGTATATGTCAAGCCAAATTTGATCATCGACTATTTTGGTTGCCGTTATTTTTACATCAGAAAATAAACCATGCTGCCAAAGTTTACTTATGGCATTTGTAATTATTTCTCCCGGAATTTCAACAATATCGCCCACATTTAATCCTGAAAGCTGAATAAGGATTGATTTATCGTAGTACATTACTCCTGAAATCTGAATATCGGCAATTATATATTTTTTAGGACTTGAATAGTCAACAAAGAAATTAATATTGTCGGCTTCTTGCGCGAATGTTTTAGAAAAAAACGAGATATGCACTAAAAATAATAAAAGTAAAATTTGTTTCAGCATTCTAAACATATATTAATTAACTTTTTAACTGTTCATTTGTTTTTCCAAAACGCCGTTCACGATGTTGATACGTATAAATAGCTTCAAAAAGGTTTTCTTTGTTGAAATCGGGCCATAACGTTTTGGTAAAATAGAGTTCGGAATAAACAATCTGCCATAGTAAAAAATTACTTATTCTTTGCTCTCCACTAGTCCTGATCAAAAGTTCAGGATCCGGAAAACCATAGGTGGCCAAATATTTACAGAATAGTTTATCATCGATATTATTGGGTTCAATTTTTTCGTCTTTTACTTCTTGGGCAATTTTTTTAACCGCCTCAATAATCTCCCATTTCGAACTGTAACTAAGTGCCAGTATTAAATTAAGACCTGTGTTTGATTCGAGCGTTTTTATACATTTAAATATCTTTTCTCTAACCTTATCAGGCATTTTTGATATATCTCCAATAACATTAAGTTTTACATTGTTATCGATAAGTGACTGTATTTCTGTATCAATTGCGTGTATTAAAAGTTCCATAAGAGTATCGACTTCAACTTTTGGCCGTTCCCAGTTTTCTATGGAAAAAGCAAACAAGGTAACGTATTTAACACCAATTTCACCAGCGCCTTCAATGGTTGAACGTACGGCATCAATGGCATTCTTATGCCCGAAAACACGAGTTGCCCCTTGTTTTTGTGCCCAGCGTCCGTTACCGTCCATTATTATGGCAATATGTTCCGGTATGTTTTTTTTATCTAACTTGCTTTTGAACGATTCCATTATCTGTAAATACTGTCATAAACGGGGCAAACAACGCATATCAAATAATACATTATGTCGATATGTCAAATCCTAAAGTCAACCGTCTTATGAACAAAATACGAAATACTTGCAAAAAGTAATTTTCAACAATACAATTTTTTCATTTAGGTTACGATGTTAATTGCTACATCAACATCAATTATCCACCATTCAAAACAACACCCATATAAAACAATTATACCCAAATCCAAGTAACTTTAAGCGGTACAAAAGTAATATAATTATACAAAGAACATAATTGAATGTTATTATAAAACTCAAAGAAAGATTAAAAATTGTTAACCTTCAAGAATAATTAATTGCGTTTGTCAACCCCCCACATTAGCTTATTTCTGAGGGTACTGAAAAAAGTCTGATCGGGTAATTGTAGCGTTTTTAATTTAAATCCTGCTTTTTTAACTGTTATTTTGGTTGAAAAATCGACAGGAATTGAACGAAAGTCAAAGGAAGTGAGATAATGTGTGCCGCGTCCCTCCACTTTTAGTGTAATTTCATATTTGTCGGGTACTACCAGTGGGCGAACTGTTAAATTATGAGGTGCCAGCGGCGTAATTACAAAATTTTCGGAATCAGGCGTTAAAATTGGCCCGCCAACGCTTAGAGAATACGCAGTTGAACCCGTTGGCGTGGCAATAATTAAGCCATCTGCCCAGTAATTGGCCAACAATTCTTTATCGAGGTATGCTAAAATATTTATCATTGAGCAGGTGGCTGTTTTGGATACAGTCATCTCGTTTAAAGCAAATTTAAATTCAATATTTTTTTGACCTTCAAATTCAATCTGTAACATTGAACGTTCAACAACCGAATAATTACGGTTAAAAATATTTTCCAGCGCATCGCACATTTGTTCCTGTGAAATATCGGCCAAAAAACCAAGTCTGCCGCTGTTTACGCCAATTATAGGTATTTCAAAATTTTGAATATTCAACAAAGCGTGTAAAAAAGTGCCATCACCACCAACACTAAATATATATTTATTGTCGGCGTCAAAATCGGAATGAGAATCGAAAAGAGAACTGTAATATGGCGAAACACCAAGTTTCTCAACCAGAAAAAAATAAAACGGTTTAAACAGTTGTACTTCTGTTTTACTTTTTTTTAGAAATGAAAAAAACTCGCGGATGACAGAGATAAACTCTTCGGAAACTGATGTACCAAATACAGCAACTTTCATTTTTGTGTTTTTATATACTTATAAATTTCGTGAATTGAACAAAACAGTCTTTACACAATTATCACGTGTTAGACTCAAATAAAATGAATTGTTTACTTTTTATTTTAATGTTTTAAATTGAAAATCGTAAATTGCAACGTTAATTTTTTGCAAAATGACGAGATTAAGTGTAAATATAAACAAAATAGCGACACTGCGAAATTCAAGGGGAGGAGTTAACCCAAGTGTAAAATATGCTGCAATTAATTGCCAAAAATTTGGTGCACAAGGAATCACAATACATCCACGCCCTGATGAAAGACATATTACGCGCAAAGACGTTTACGAAATTAAGCCTTTAATAAATACAGAATTTAACATTGAAGGTTATCCCAGTAAAGATTTTCTGAAAATGGTTACAGAGGTGAAACCCGACCAGGTTACGTTGGTGCCTGATACCGATCACCAGTTAACCAGTGATCATGGATGGGATACATGGAAAAATATTGGCTTTTTGAAAGACGTTATTTCTTTGTTAAAAGAACACAAAATCCGTTCGTCTATTTTTGTTGATGCTAACCCGATTGTAATTGAAGGCGCTGCCGAAATAAAAGCTGACAGAGTTGAATTATATACCGAACCTTATGCTGTGCTATTCCCAATTAGCAGGAGTAAAGCTGCTGAGCCTTTTATTGAGGCGGCCAAAGTAGCCGATTCATTGGGGCTTGATATAAATGCAGGTCATGACCTTAGTCTTGAAAACTTGAATTATCTGTACAAACATATACCTAATCTCAAAGAAGTTTCAATAGGGCATGCACTTATTGCCGATGCACTTTACATGGGTTTGGAAACCACAATTCATAAATATCTGGCATGTTTGAAATAAAGACAACAAATTGATAGTAATTATAAAATATTGGAACTGTAAAAATTTCAGCGATTATATTTTTCAGTTATTAATTTTAAAAAACATCTTTGTTTTTCAGTAAGGTGTTTCCATTCAAAACGCCAACCCCAATTTCCATTTGCAATTCCGGGTGTATTCATTCTTGCCTGCGATCCCAGTTCCATAATATCCTGCATTGGTGCAATGGCTATTTCTGCAACCGAGCCCCAAATAAATTCCATTGCATTTTGTAATTCTTTTTTATTTATTCCGCCTATATATAAATTGATACTTGCTTTTTCCTTTCCCTTTGCCGATTCAAGCCAACCAAGTGTTGTATCGTTATCGTGCGTGCCGGTATATGCAATAAAATTCTGTTTAAAGTTGTGTGGTAGATATTCATTCGTCGCATCGGTTAAGAACGCAAATTGAAGTACTTTCATGCCAGGTAATTCAAAAGCATCACGCAGTTTTTCAACTTCATTTGTAATTATTCCCAAATCTTCTGCTATTAAAGGCAAATAACCAATATGTTTTTTTAAAAGCGAAAGAACCTGATAACCTTTGGCTGCGACCCATTTGCCGTTTTTTGCTGAATTTTCACCCGCAGGAATAGACCAAAACGATTCCAATCCACGAAAGTGATCAATCCTGACAGCATTAAAAAGGTTCAGATTAAAATGTAAGCGTGCAATCCACCAGTCAAAATTACGCACCTCTAAACGTTCCCAGTCGTAAACAGGATTTCCCCACAATTGTCCGTCTTCACTGAAATAATCGGGCGGCACTCCTCCAACTTCCTTTGGAGTTAAATCTTCATTTAATAAAAAAATATCGGTGTTCGACCAAACATCCACACTGTCGTTCGAAACATACAGAGGTATATCGCCAATAATTTCTATTCCTTTTTCGTTGGCATAATTTTTTAATTTGAACCATTGTCTGAAAAACTGAAATTGAAGAAACTTCCAAAACGAAATATCATCTTCTAACATTAATTTGTATTTATGTATTTCAACTGCATTTTTGAATTTAAGTCCATCGGGCCACGATGTCCAAATATCGTTTTCGAAATGTTTTTTTGCAGCCATAAAAAGCGAAAAATCGTCGAGCCACCATGAGTGTTCTTTCAAAAAAACATCATAATCATGACCAAACCCTTCATGATTTATTTCTCTGAATTTTTGAAAAGCTTTTCTTAAAATTGAAACTTTCCATTCATCTATTTTTTGAAACTCAATTTCCTTTTCTCCCAAACGTGGTTTATAAGCTAAATCGTATTTGTTTAGCAAGCCCTCTTCTGAAATGATATCCAAATCAATTAACAGAATATTTCCGGCAAAAGCCGAATAACACTGATATGGAGAGTTATTGGAGCCAACTGGTCCGACAGGTAAAATTTGCCATATTTTTTGTTTAGTTTCAACAAGGAAATCCACAAATTTATATGCTTCTCTCCCAAGTGTGCCTGTCCCTTCATCTCCCGGTAGCGATGTAATATGTAGCAAAATCCCGCTTTTTCGCTTTTTCATATTTTTTTCAGACTTTCTTTAAATTTATGTCGAAGATACAACTTTGGATTAATTTTTTACCATTCCGAAAAAATGATTTAAGCCCAAAGGTGCACAAAGGCACTTTTGGGCTTAAAATTAAAAAATTGAAATTTAATCAATTATTGTAATTGTACACGCCTTTGTAGTTAAATTCTTTGCCACTATAATTAGTGCCTTTTACAACAAATTCAACCGAATCTATATTCGGAATTTTCAATGCATTAAGCTGGAATGAAACAAAACCAGTTTGCGGGATAATTTCTTCATCGTTGTTATTGTTATGGCGTAGTTCAATTTCAATTGGTTGAGCTGTATTTTCATTCAATTCGCCCGGTTGCTTTACAATGTTTATAAAATGTGTTTTATTCGACCCCCAATACAAGATTTCAATGTTCAATAAATTGTCAGAAACCCAAATATCCTTAACATCAACAGGATTATTCCCTATACTATCCTGATTTTCTTCTGTAATATCAATAATTCCTTTCATTAAAATTTTCGATACAGAATTAATTCTTACATAATATTCGGTAGCAGGCTCGTTTCCATTAGCGTTATCGTCGAGTATTGTGTAATTAACCCGAATTCTGTCGCCATCTTTTACGTAGTCGTAAATATTAAAATCTACCGAAACCGGAATAAGAATTTTTTTATTATCCATCGTAATTCTGTAATTGTCGGTTGTAGAATCTGTGTTTTGTACAATGCCAAATCCAATCCAAAATTTTCCGAGTGAATATCCATCGTCATCTTTAGAACAACTTGTAATCAGAAATACTGATGCAGCGAGAATGATTAACATATTTTTTTTCATACCTTCAATCTATTTAATTATTATTAAACTTTTGACTTACTGTCAGCAATTTTTATGCCAAATAGTTATTTCTAAATTTTGAATCGGTTATTATTTAAGAAATGAATTTTTCAGGTTAACCATTTTTATTGCTGTAACGGCGGCTTCATCTCCTTTATTCCCATGAATACCGCCGGCTCTGTCAATGGCTTGTTGTTCGTTATCGGTAGTTAAAACTCCGAAAATAAACGGTTTTTTATATTTTATGTTAAGTTCGGTAATGCCCTGTGTAACGCTCTGACAAATAAAATCGAAATGACGGGTTTCGCCCTGAATAACACATCCAAGTAAAATAATGGCATCAACATTTTCCATTTCAGCAAAAAACTGAGCTCCAAGCGTAAGTTCAAAACTTCCGGGAACATATTTTACCAATATATCTTCATCGGATACACCGTGTTTTTTAAGAGTTATAAGCGAGCCCTCGGCCAAAGCAAACGTAATGTGTTTATGCCATTCGGCTACCACAATTCCAAAACGCATGTTTTTTGCCGATGGAACTAAGTTTACGTTATATTCTGAAAGATTTTTTGTTGCCATAATTTAAAATATATAAACCCCCGAAAGAGGAATCAATAAAATAATAATAAGATTAATATTTACTCGAAAAGAGCAAAATTATATCAAAAGTAATACAAGGGAACTTGTCGTCAGTAAATATTTAACGTTCACTTCAATTCGTTTCGTTTTAAAAGTGCATTAATGGTTGGTTCCTGGCCGCGAAAGCGTTTATATAAAACCATGGGATGTTCGGTTCCTCCTTTTTCCAGTATAGTTTTACGGAACGATTCAGCTACTTCTCTGTTGAACAATCCTTTTTCGAGAAAAACACTGAATGCGTCGGCATCAAGTACTTCAGCCCATTTGTAACTGTAATATCCGGCAGCATAACCTCCTGCGAATAAATGCCCGAACTGTGTGCTCATACATGTTTTTTCTTCTGTAACATTGAAAATATTTGTCTTTTCCCATGCGTTTTCTTCAAAACTTTTCACATCTCCATCGAAAGGCGATTCGAGTGTGTGCCACGCCATGTCGAGGTATCCAAAACTCAATTGGCGTATAGATAAATAACCGCCGGCTTGAAAATTCGATGCAGTTTTGATGTTTTCAATCAGTTCAGCAGGAATTTTTTCGCCGGTTTGATAATGTTCGGCAAAATGGTCGAGAAATTCCTTTTCAACTGCCCAGTTTTCCATAATTTGCGAAGGAAGTTCTACAAAGTCGCGATAAACGTTTGTTCCCGAAAGGCTTGAGTAAGTAGAATTGGATAATATTCCGTGCAGGGCATGCCCGAATTCGTGCAGAAATGTTTCCATTTCATTAAAAGTAAGAAGGGCAGGATTTGTTTCAACTGGCCGGGTAAAGTTCATTACAATTACTATATGCGGCCTCGAATCAACGTCATTTTCTTTCCACTGCCCCTTAAGTTCATCCATCCAGGCTCCGCTTTGTTTTCCAGGGCGCGGATGAAAATCGGCATATAAAACGGCAAGAAATTTTCCATCGGTATCGAATACCTCATAAGGCATAACTTCTTCGTGGTAAACAGGAATGTTTTTATTAAGTTTGAACGTGATTCCGTATAAATCGGTAGCCAGGCCAAAAATTCCATTAGTTACTTTATTCAGTTCGAAATATGGTTTCAGTGTTTCATCGTTCAAGTCGAATTTTTTCATTTTAAGTTTTTCGCTGTAGTATGCCCAGTCCCATGGCATAATAGTTCCGTTAAGACCTTCAGCAGAGGCAAGTTCCTGCACTTCATGTTTGTCTTTTAACGCTGTTTCGTAAGAGGCTTTGTACAAATTGCCGAGTAATTTGAAAACGCCCGCCCTGTTTGAGGCCATACGCTGTTCCAGAACATAATCGGCATAATTTTTATATCCTGTCAGCTGGGCTATTTCGAGTCTTATATTTACAATTTTTTTTACAATTTCACTGTTGTCATATTCATTTTTTTTGAACGATCTTGAGTTGTATGCCAGATAAAGTTCTTTACGTAAGTCGCGATTATCGGCATATTTCATAAAAGGCTGGTAACATGGTGCCGTGATATTGAAAACCCAGCCTTCCTTTCCGTTTCTTTTTGCAAGTTCGGCTGCAGCTTTCAGAATGTTTTCGGGTAATCCGGTCAATAAATTTATGTCGGTAATGTGTTTTTCGTAACTGTTGGTTTCTTTAAGTAAATTTTCATCGAATTTAAGCGAAGCTATAGAAAGTTCGGCGCTCAATTTTCTGAATTTTTTCTTATTGGCATCCGCCAGATTTGCCCCCTGCCTTATAAAATTCTGATAAGTGTTTTCGAGAAGAGTTTTCTGTTCGGCAGATAAATTTAAGTTATCTTTTAAAGCATAAACGGCTTTAACCTTTCTGAAAAGTTTCGGATTTAGAGTTATATCGTTTTGGAATTTTGTAAGCATAGGCGAAACCTGTTGTGCAATTTGCTGCAATTCGTCGTTGGTTTCTGCATTCAGCAAGTTAAAAAATATACCCATTGTGCGGCTTAGTAACTTTCCCGATACTTCGAGCGCTGCAATTGTATTTTCGAAGGTAGGTGCCTGCCGGTTTATCGAAATGGCTTTAATTTCGGCTTCGCCCTGTTTTATCGATTCCTCAAAGGCGGGTATAAAATGCTCGTTTTTTATTTCGTTGAAAGGTGCGGTTTGGCGAGGAGTTTTAAATTCGCCAATTAGCGGATTGTTGCAAGTTATTTCCATAAACTGTAATATAATTTAAAAAAAATATGCCTGCACAGGCATATCACATTGCAAAAGTATGAAGAAGTTCTCAATAACAGAGAGATAAGTTAACAATATTTTTGCTGTTGTATTCTTTGATAAATAAATATGTTTTACGACAGATATACAATAAGAAACGTATGTTGAACCAAATATTTATGGTAGTTTTTTATTTATAAGCGTTATTTTTAAACACAAAAAGCCCTGCAAGGTAAAATAGCTTGCAGGGCTTGTACATAAAATCACAACAAACAAAGTTATATGTCTAAAATTATCGTAGGTACATCATAATGTTGACCATCTAACGTAATTTCTTTGCCTTCAAATTCTATACGGTAGCAAACGGCATAAATGCTTTCCTCTCCATTTTCATATATATATGGTTCCCACCAGGTAACAATATCATGCGCCTCGTTATCGCCAAACAGATAAGGGCATGTAAGCCTTAAAATAATCTTTTCCGTAAAAGGAATTTCCTTAGCCGGAATACCGTACAACAATGCAGATGGAAGTCCGTATATCTTGTAACTCTTGAAATCAAAATACAAATAATTACAATCAGGGTTTACCCCCGGCAACAAATCCGTTGAATTGGAATGCATTTTTATTGACGAACCTTTTTTTAAACTTATATTTAGACGAGGATTAGGATTGTTTAATACATAAGCAGGGTAGCCATTAATAATTGGAGCTGGTTCTGGTTTTAACGGATTGGGAATACCGTCCTCAAAGATAATATCCAGTGTATATAATTCAGGCTTTATAAGACCTTCGATATATTCTTCTTCATTACCTGTAGTCCAATAATAATCACCGATAAAAAAGGGACTATCTTTACTGCCAGGCACCCAAACATCGAATAATCCAATCCCTTTTGTCAAATCATTACCTGAAGCGTCTTTAAAACTAAGCCATAACCTATGCTGAAAAAAAGGAACTGTAGAAGGTTCATAAAATGAATTTTCTTCCAGTATTGGAATTAAGAAGTCTCGATAAGAATCACCTCCAACAAAAAATCTTTCTGCGTCGGAGTCAATCATTGTAAGTAGTGAATCTCTGCGGGCATCACCTTCCTTAAAAGATAATTTTTCTACTATTGCAAGCATATAACCACGATAATCCCGAGCCTTATCACCTTCCTCACTATCTACAATTTGTGTGCTTTCATCTTCTCCAATTGAATCATTATCTTTATCGCAACTACCTGCCGTTAAAACTATTAACAACAAACATATAAATTTTATTGTTTTCATAATTTATGTTTTAAGGTGTTATGTACAAGTTTTCTCTTAAATACTGATAATTGTTTCCGCTCGGAAAACTATTGTCAGTGTACCATCCATTATTTTCACCACTCCAACCCCAGTTCATGTTATAAAAAACACAACTTGGGTATGTGGCCATTACCGAGCCTGGACTGGAAGGAGTGTAATTGCCATAATAATCAGTGTATGAATTATAAACATAAAATTCAACAAAAAATTCAGTACTAAATCGTCCTGTTGTTACTCCATCGCAAACCCAGGCATGTTGACTTCCATTACTCATTTGCCCTTTCATATAAACAGGCCTGTTAGCATTAATATTAGCTTGTATTTTAGATGGAGCGTTAGCATTATGATTTTCTATCGTTGCATCTGCGTAATAGTGTAAATACTCAAAAGCGTTTTCTGCAAGATCAATGCTTGAACCGGAACCATTTGCCGAATATTGCATGTTTACATCATACCCAACAGATAATAGCAACAAAGGTATGCTGCTTGCTGTTATGTCTGTTGCATTATTGCCGTTATACTTATCAGGCATATTATCCCAATTATATTGATGGTTATAAGGATTATTAACAAGGGCAGGTTTTTTATGGTACCTCATTATTTGTCCCACTGCTACAGCAACGCATCCTGCCGGATAGTTACTTGTAGAACCGCCAGTATTAGGGGGACAAATGTAATTAAAAGGATACCACTGACCCCACTCTGTTGTAAGTAAAGGGCCCTTTCTATTTTGAGAAGTTGGAACATAATCACCTCTTATACCAATTATGGTATATTGCAATGTAGCGCCAAGAGTGTTAGCCATGTTAATTATGTTTTGATAAGCATAACTGTCGAGATAAAATTGTGCATCATTTAAATTCATATAGCTCCACTGGCCCGGATATAACAAACTTAGTTGCATCATACGTGTATCCATATCTGCTTGAGTTCTCGTTTGCGGAACTGAAGGAACCTTAATTTTTGTTTCTTCGTATGCTAACCACTGTGTGTTTATCTGTACTTTAACAGAATCGGCCAAGTCTTTACTTAGCCTTACGGCATCTTTGGTCTCGGCCATCCATACCGAAACACCCGACTGGGAAACGTTTTCCAAATTGAAAGAGCCTTTGTCGGAATGTGCCAACACAGGAAAATAATTACGTGTGGCACTCGTAATTACCCAGCCGCCTTCGGGATAGTTTACAACATACATTGCAGGATTACTGCCGTTTTCTTCATCTTTTATCGTTTCAACCGAAACGTTTTCAAGCGCTCTTGTTTCTACGCCTGATTCACTACTCAAAAACTTGCCGGCTATTTCCAATGCCTGTTCCAATGAAACAAAGATTTCTTCTCCGGAGCCTACAGGAATTTCCTGCTTTGGGAGCTGGTTCATTTCCTCCATTAGAGGTTCTTTTTCACTGCACGAAAACAAAAAAACAGTAAAAAGAAATAAAACTAACATCTTCAAATTAATTTGTTTCATAATTATAATTTTTAAATACATTCTTATGCAATAATAGGCTTTAAAAAGAAAAATCTCATTAGGGAAATACATTTTTTTTTACAAAAAAGTTTGTAATTTTTTTATAAAGACAGTACCACAACGGTAATTCCTGCGCCGCCAAAATCAACATGTTCGTCTTTGCAGCTGCTTACCATTGCTTCGGTACGAAGATATTCGCGAATTGCCTCTTTTAATATACCATTCCCTTTCCCGTGAAGTATTCGCAGCCGGTTTTCTTTAAACATAATGGCTTCATCAATAAATTTCTGTATTTTGGTTATTGCTTCTTCAACTCGCTGGCCGCGAATGTCTATTTCGGGTTTAAACATTAAACGCCGTTGTATTGAATTTTGCGTGAACGATGAAGTAATTCTGCGTTTGCTTTTTTCTATGTTTTTCGCCTCATTGTTGCTTAGCCGTTCAATGCGGCCGTGAGGGAGAGTTGTAATTAACCTGCCGAAAGCAATTACTGCGTTTTTGGCGTTAAGTTCAATTAAATCGCCGATGGCTGTTTGCCCTTTTATAATAACTTTATCGCCGGGTTTTAGTTCGGCCGGTTTTTCGGAGGTTTCGGCCGGAGTATTTTTTTTAGTATTGCCAGATCTGTATTGGGTGCGTTTTTGTTCGCGTTGCCTCAGTTTTTCAATTTTATCGGATATTGATTTGTCGTTGTCAGGTGTGTTTATCTGAAGTTTTAGTTGTTCCAGTTCTTGCCGGGCATTTTTTACCTTTTCTTTTTCTGCTTGCGAATTTCGTATTTCAAATATTGTGTTTTCAATTCGTTTATTTACTCCTGCAAGAATTGTTTCGGCTTCTTCTTTTGCTTTGGCTATAATTTCATTCTTGAGTTTTTTTGTTTCTATAAGTTCTTTCTCATAATTCTCGGCTATATCGTCGAGTATCTTTTCTGTTTGCCGTATCTTATTGCGTTTAGATTCCCAGTACCTTTTATCGCGGCTAATTTGCCTGAGGCTGCGGTCGAAGTCGATGTGTTTTTTCCCTACCTTTTCCATGGCTTTTTCCAGTATTTCTTCAGGCAGGCCTATTTTCCGTGCTATTTCAAAAGCGAAAGAACTGCCGGGTTTGCCAATTTCGAGTTCAAATAGCGGGCTCATATTTTGAGAGTCGTACAGCATTGCGCCGTTTTCAATTCCTTCGGCCGACGATGCAAAATGTTTCAGGTTAGTATAGTGTGTTGTAATTACGCCGAATGTATGCTGCATGTTTAACCGGTTTAAAATGGCTTCTGCAATGGCGCCGCCCAGCATGGGTTCGGTGCCGGTACCAAATTCGTCTATAAGTATCAGTGTTTTTTCATTGCTGAATTTAATGAAATGTTTCATATTCATTAAATGAGAGCTGTATGTGCTCAGGTTATTTTCTATCGACTGTTCGTCTCCTATGTCGATAAATATCTGGCCGAAAACACCTGTCCGGCTGTTTTCGTCTATCGGAATTAAAAGCCCGCACTGAAGCATGTATTGCAGCAGCCCTATTGTTTTCAGGCAAACCGATTTTCCTCCGGCGTTTGGCCCCGAGATAAGTAAAATATGTTTGCCGGCATTCAGCTTTATATTTAGCGGAACAACTTTTTTGTTTTCTCTTTTCAACGAAATAGAGAGCAGCGGGTGTATTGAGTTAATCCAGTCGATAACCGGTTCGTTGTAGAAATTTGGTTTTATGGCGTTAAATTCGATCGCAAGCAGCGATTTCGACCTTATAAAATCAATTTCGCCAAGAAAATGGTATGAATAAAGCAAATCGTCGATGTATGGGCGTATGTCGTTCGAGAAATCGGTCAGTATTTTAACAATTTCGCGGCGTTCGGCATACTCAAACTCACGTATTTCGTTGTTTATTTCTACTATTTCGTTTGGCTCTATGTACGAAGTTTTTCCTGTGGCCGACTCGTCGTAAATAATGCCTTTAAGTTTTCTTTTGTTTGAAGCCGAAACAGGAATAACAAGCCGCCCGTCGCGAACCGAAATTGTGGCATCGTCTTCAACAAGGCCGTCTTTTTGGGCCTGTTTCAGAATGGCATGCAGTTTTTTCGATACGTTTGCCTGCAGCGAAATTATGTTTTTACGTATTTGTGCAAGTTCGGGCGAAGCGTTATTTCGTATATCTCCGAATTTATTAAGAATTTGGTCGATGCGGCCGTATATATACGGAAATACCTGAACAGGCGATGTTTTCTGCTTTAACAGCGGAAAAACTTTATCGTCCTGTTTATTAAAGAAAAAAACTATAGCCCGTATTGATTCAAGCGAGCGTTTAAGGTCGAACAGTTCGGTTGTTTCAAGAAACATGCCCTCTATCCTGATTTTTTTCAGCGCGTTTCGAAGGTCGTAAAAATGCCCCGACGGGAAGTTGTCGAATTCGCGCACAATGCGGCAAAACTCATCGGTTTCGCCAAGCTGCTGTTCAATTGCCCGGTACGAATCGTGAAAATGCATTGCATCAACCCACTCGCAGCCCATTACGCTCAGGCATTTGTTTTGCATCATTGTGCGGATAGTGTCGAAACCTATTTTCGATTCAAAATTTTCAGGATAAATTTTATACATTACCTCAAGTTTTCAGCAAAAAAAAGTTAGCGCCAGCGCCGGACAAGACTAATTTTGTGCCGGACACTAACGCTAATACTTCGTTACTAATTTTTTAAAAACCACTCCGTAAAAATATGTAATTATATTACAATTGCAAATTGCCGGTTAAAAATTATTTATCCCTGAATCCCCTGAAGTGGGCTTTGCCGTCCAACTGTTCCCCTTTAGGGGGCAGGGGGGTAATTGTCGTTGTCAATTATTAGCTTTTCGGTGTATTTTTTCATTTTGCGGAATGTTTTCACATCAACACCGGC
>JAITWJ010000006.1 GCA_031285325.1 Bacteroidales bacterium | reverse complement strand
ACCCTGGCCTGCCGGAGAAATAATAGAGAATATCGTATTCTTTCCGGTTAAGTTCAATTTTTTTGCTGTTTACAAATACTTCGAACTTATCGGGATTTATTTTTACGTTACTCAGTTCTATGCTGTTCTCTCCATTGAATACTTTTCGCCTTACTACGCTTTTGATTCTGGCTTCCAATTCGGCAAGATGAAATGGCTTGGACAGGTAGTCGTCTGCCCCGAGTTCCAGCCCGGCCACTTTGTCTTCTATTGAATCTTTTGCTGAAATAATTATCACATTTTCCTGTTTATGCATTTTTTTAAGTTCACGAAGCAGCGACAGGCCATTGCCATCGGGTAACATTATGTCAAGCAAGATACAGTCGTAGTCGTAATCATTTATTTTTTCAAGTGCCTTATGGTAGTTTTCTGCCGTTTCAATCACATAGCGCTCCTTTTTAAGAAAAGTATGCATTATTTCTCTTAACGAAGGCTCATCTTCTATTATCAATATCTTCATATCATTAATAATTACAGCACAAATTATAGAATAAAAACTGAAATAGAACTGAAATTTTAAAATTATGAGCAATAACATTAAAACGACACAAACATCATATTATAGTTTTTATACTATTTATATAATGTTTATTTATTTTGATCGGATTGTATTTTGTTTTGTACCCCGGACGGGACTCGAACCCATGACCTACTGCTTAGAAGGCAGTTGCTCTATCCAACTGAGCTACCGAGGCATCCTTTTTATTGTGGCGCAAATATATAAAATATTGAAATACTTTTAGAACTGCATACTAAAAAATACAGGTAATTATCTGCTGTGATTTGTATTTAAAGTAAATGTATTTCGTTTGCTTTACATTGCCTTATCATTTCGTCGGGCCATATACTCGACTGTATTTCTCCTATGTGAGCTTTTCGCAGAAAATACATGCATAACCGCGATTGGCCAATGCCGCCCCCAATAGTTAACGGCAATTTGTTTTCGAGCAGCATTTTGTGCCACATCAGTTCAGCACGTTTTTCCAATCCTCTTATTCTTAGCTGCTGCATCAGCGAGTGTTTGTCGACCCTGATACCCATTGATGAAATTTCGAATGCACGGCCCAACACATTGTTCCATAAAATTAAATCACCATTTAATCCACGGTGTTTTTCGGAAGTTGGAGTAATCCAGTCATCGTAATCGGGTGCACGTCCATCATGAATTTCACCATTTGGCATTTCTCCGCCTATGCCTATAATAAAAACGGCCATATATTTTCTTGCAACTTCCATTTCTCTTTCAAAAGGAGTTAAATAGGGGTATTTCTCCGCCAAATCTTCCGAATGTATAAATGTAACATTCTCCGGCAATTCAGGTTTTATTTCAGGATAGTTTTCAGAAACTATGAATTCGGTACGAACGAGTGCTGCATAAATTTTATTTACCATAAATTTCAGAAAATCGAGGTTCCTTTCTTCAGGCGATATAACACGCTCCCAGTCCCATTGGTCAACATAAAGGGAATGAATATTCGTAAGTTCTTCTTCCGGGCGTATAGCGTTCATGTCGGTATAAATACCAAATCCATGTTTGAATTTCAAGTCAGCCAATGCCAGTCTTTTCCATTTTGCCAGCGATTGAACTATTTCAGCAACCGAACCGTAAATATCTTTAATCGGGAAAGAAACCGGTTTTTCAATTCCGTTCAGGTCGTCGTTTATACCGGTACCTTGTTTGACAAACAGAGGAGCTGTTACCCTGCGCAATTTAAGTTCAGTAGCCAGATTCATCTGGAAAAAATCTTTAATTTGCTTTATAGCCTTTTCTGTTTGATTTACATTCAATATAGATTTGTAATTCTTTGGAATAAATAACTTCATAAATCTGCTTTTTATATGTGGAACAAAATTATAATTACGCTTTCAATTTGAAAGGAAATTGACAAATAAATATTTAAAACAGCGTTAAACAGGTTTTTTGTATAATTTTATACGACATTATCTTATGTAATTAAGAATGAATATAGTTACTTTTACGAAAAAAACAGATGGCAAAACTGTTCCTTATTCCTAATGTTTTAAGTGACGGCAACTGGCAGAATGTGTTACCTGTGTCGGTTTTTAATGCAATTAATGAAACACAGTATTTTATTGCTGAAAACGTACGCACTGTAAGACGTTTCCTGAAGCATATAAACCATGAAATTGATATTGACGCTCTTAATTTTTTTGAGTTGAACAAATTTACACCTCCCGAAGATTTGCCCGGATTATTGAAACCTGTTGAAATGGGTTTTAATACTGGTATTATCTCTGATGCCGGTTGTCCGGGCATTGCCGATCCCGGTGCTGATATTGTAAAAATAGCACACAGGAAAAACATTCAGGTAGTTCCTTTGGTTGGCCCGTCTTCTGTTTTGCTTGCGCTTATGGCTTCGGGTTTAAACGGCCAAAATTTCGCGTTTAATGGTTATTTGCCCATAAAACCTTATGAACGAACAAAAGTTATATCGATATTGGAAAGAAAAGCGAAAAGCGAAAACCAAACCCAAATTTTTATTGAAACTCCTTACCGTAATAAACAGTTGATAGCCGATTTGCTAAAATCATGCCAACCATCAACTATGCTTTGTATTGCGGCTAATATCACCGGTAAAAATGAATTTATTATAACAAAATCTGTAGGTGAATGGAAAGACACTGTACCTGATTTAAATAAACAACCGGTAATTTTTTTGTTAGGGCTATAATTTTGGAGATTAGTACCTGAAATAGATATATTTTCAGGTACTAATCAGTTATTTTAATCTATTTAGGCCTTTTCTAACTTCAGGGTTTCGGTAATCATGTCACAAATCTCACTTGGCCCGAAATATTGAATTGGCCCCGGATAAACAAATTGAGTTGATTTAGCCCATTCATCTCGTTTAGAAACAAAATATTTGAACGGAGCTCCGTTCAAATCAACCAATGCTTTCTGAATAACTGGTTTCATGTGTCCATGGCGCTTTTCCATGTTTATCATCATCGTTATTGGAACACCACAGGCGATCCATTCTTCGGCAGGTGCAGTTAAATTCCGTATAGACGACATGTACCCTGTTTTTTTCTCTGAAACCAGCATGGCGGCTGTAAAACCCAGCGAGTAGCAGTAGTCGGCATCAAAATTAGACGGTGCAGCACAACGGCCTTCATATCCGAAAAAATGAAACTGAATACCAAATTTGCCGGTATATTCTCCTGATTTTTTCATCTCAGTTAATTTCTTCTTGACCATTTCGCCCAATAGTTTCTCTGTTTCTATTAATGAAACCTGAACATTACCGTGAGGGTCGCGCTCTAAGGTCAACTCTGTGGCAATATTTGGCGGCAACAATCTGAATACGTCAGACGATGATGCCGACAAATGATCGGCAATCCATCCATTACGTTGCCATTGTGGCAGCAGATGGAATTCTTTTTCAGTTTCAGAGTCTTCGGCAAACAAATCATTCAATTCCAAAATAAGGGCTTTCATTTCTGGAACAAATTCAACCAGGCCTTCCGGAATTAATACTACGCCAAAATTTTCACCATTGTTTGAGCGGGCAACAACAATTCCGGCTATATAATCAACAATTTCGTTTAATGTTTGATTTTTGGCAGCTACTTCTTCCGAAATAATGGTAATATTAGGATGTGTTTTTAATGCACATTCCAACCCAATATGCGATGCCGAACGCCCCATAAGTTTTATGAAATGCCAGTATTTCTTGGCTGAATTAGCATCGCGCTGAATATTTCCAATAAGTTCAGAATAAACTTTAGTTGCCGTATCAAAACCAAAAGATGTTTCAATCATTTCGTTTTTCATGTCGCCATCAATAGTTTTCGGACAACCAATTACCTGTACCTTTGCGTTAACAGCTGCATAATATTCGGCTAAAACACATGCATTGGTGTTAGAATCGTCACCTCCAATAATTACAAGTGCATTCAAGTTTAGTTTCTTTGCTATTTCCAAACCTTTGTCAAATTGCCATTTTTCCTCAAGTTTTGTACGGCCTGAACCAATAATATCGAACCCTCCGGTATTACGGTATTTGTTTATTATTTCATCCGTAAGTTCTATATACTTATGATTAACGAGCCCGCCAGGACCTCCAAGAAACCCATATAAACGGCTTGCCGGGTTTATTTTTTTTATTCCGTCGAAAATACCTGAAATAACATTATGCCCGCCAGGCGCCTGTCCGCCCGATAAAATTACGCCAACATTTATGATTGCTTTTTCTTGTTGGGTTTTTACTGCTTCAAAACTAACCAAAGGCATGCCGTAAGTATTAGGAAACAACTCAGCAATTTCTTTTTGATTAGCAACCGATTCGGTTTTATGACCTGTAATCAATTTAACTGCACCTCGTATTGATTTTGGCAATTCAGGCTGATATTTTGCCCTTTCTTTTTGTAATATGCTTATATCCATTTAGTATTAAATATTATTTATTCGAATAACACCAAAGTTAATACATTTTATATTTAAATTACCCGTTGTGCATTAAAAAAAGTTTGGTCGAATAATCTAAATGCAGCCTTGCAAGAGGTGAAATCATCGTTTTTATTGTTTGTTTGCAGAACCTCTGCAAGCGATGAACCGTGTCGTTTGGTCGTTGCACAGGCTGTGCAAGCAGTAAATCTTGTGATTTGGTCGTTGCACAAGCTGTGCAAGCAGTAAAATCATCGTTTTGGTGTTTGCCGGATAATAAATGCACAACCGGTTAATTAATTTTTTTATTCTGATTTTGTGTTTTTTTGATAATCTTAAAGTAAAATATTCCCTTTTGCCGTTAAAACTGCTAAATGAGTAGATTTGTTCTGTTGGCGAATCATTTTAATTGACTTAAAACAATTTATTTAATTTTGTTGCCGCCGATATAACAATTTTTCAAAAAACAAGTCGTACGTATGTCAAAAAATAATAATCCGAAATACATTGAAGTTCAAAATGCAAAGGTTCATAATCTGAAAAATATAAGCTTTAAGATACAATTAAACAAATTCATTGTGGTAACCGGCGTATCAGGATCCGGAAAGTCATCTCTGGCATTCGACACACTTTTTGCGGAAGGGCAGCGCAGATATGTTGAAAGCCTGTCATCGTATGCAAGGCAATTTTTAGGAAGAATTAAAAAACCTGAGGTTGATTATATAAGAGGAATTCCACCGGCCATTGCTATCGAACAAAAGGTAAACACACGTAATCCACGTTCAACTGTTGGTACTTCAACAGAAATATACGATTATCTGAAATTGCTGTTTGCACGTATAGGGAAAACTATTTCACCTGTTTCGGGACAAGAGGTAAGCTGTCAAAATGTATCAGATGTTGTTGATTATATATATTCTTTTGCCGAAGGTACAAAACTTATAATTACAGCGCCTTTGATTACGAAAAACGGCCGTTCGGTTTTGAACGAGGCCGAATTACTCATGCAACAAGGCTTTTCGCGAATAGAAATCAAAAATGAAATAAAACGAATTGACAGTCTTTTAAAATCTGACAGTAAATTAAATTCCAGTGATAATTGCAATATAGTAATCGACAGGATCTCATTAAACTTTGACGAAGATACTCAAAGCCGTATTGCCGACTCCGTACAAACAGCTTTTTTTGAAGGTAACGGCGTATGCATTGTAAAGATATACCAAGATGGAGATACTGTCTCAAAATCGTTTTCCAGTATTTTTGAAGCCGATGGTATTAAATTTGAAGAACCTTCAGTACACATGTTCAGTTTTAATAACCCACTTGGCGCCTGTACTGTTTGTGAAGGTTACGGTAAAATTATCGGTATTGACGAAGATCTTGTTATTCCAAACAAATCATTATCAGTTTATCGGGATGCAATATCGTGTTGGAAGGGTGAGAAAATGAGTGAATGGAAAAACAGATTGATTTACAGTGCAGAAAAATTTAACTTTCCGATTCATAAACCTTATTATGAATTAACAGAAACTCATAAACTTCTTTTGTGGACAGGAAATAAATATTTTGAAGGATTAAACCAATTTTTTAAACATCTCGAAGAACAGAGTTATAAAATACAATACAGGGTTATGCTTTCGCGATATAAAGGGAAAACAACGTGCCCTGAATGTAAAGGAAGTCGTTTGAAAAAAGAAACCGGCTATGTAAAAATTAATGGTAAATCGTTACAGGAACTTGTTTTGTTAAATGTTTCAGAATTACATGTTTTTTTCAAGCATATTGAATTAAACATATACGAAACCAAAATTGCTAAACGTATTTTAATTGAAATTCAAAACAGGCTTGAATTTTTATGCGATGTCGGCCTTGGTTATTTAACGCTAAACCGTTTATCGGCGACACTTTCTGGCGGCGAATCGCAGAGAATTAATCTTACAACTTCGCTTGGCAGTGGCCTTATTGGCTCGCTTTACGTTTTAGACGAGCCGAGTATTGGGCTTCACCCGCGCGATACTGCTCAATTAATAAAGGTTTTGCAAAAATTGAAAAAAATAGGGAATACAGTTTTGGTTGTTGAGCACGACGAGGAAATTATTCGTGCTGCCGACGAAATAATTGACATTGGCCCTTTGGCCGGCCAGCATGGAGGCGAAATTGTTTTCTACGGAAACCATACCGAATTGACTTCAAAACCCGAAAGCCTTACAACAAAATACCTGACCGGTACAGAAAAAATTGAAATACCTAAACAACGCAGAAAATGGATAAATTCAATTGAAGTTGTTGGCGCTCGCGAAAACAACCTTAAAAATCTTAATCTGAAATTTCCTTTAAACGTGTTAACTGTGGTAACTGGCGTAAGCGGCTCAGGGAAATCATCACTTGTATCGAAAATACTTTTTCCGGCGCTGACAAAAATACTTGGCGGATACGGCGAAATAGCCGGTCGCCACGATGTAATACTGGGCGATATAAAAATGATAAATGCTATTGAATTTATCAATCAAAATCCAATAGGAAAATCGTCGCGTTCAAACCCCGTAACCTATTTGAAGGCATACGACGAAATTAGAAAACTTTTCTCCGAACAACAGGCAGCAAAAATACAGGATTTAAAACCTTCTCATTTTTCGTTTAATGTTGACGGCGGCCGGTGTGAAGAATGTCAGGGCGAAGGTACCATAAAAGTGGAAATGCAGTTTCTTGCCGATGTTTACCTTGTTTGTGAAAGTTGCGGCGGAAAGCGGTTTAAGGAAGAGATTCTGGATGTTCGTTATCAGGATAAAAATATAGACGATATATTGAACCTCTCGGTAAATGAGGCTATCCAATTATTTTCAAAAGGGAAAACATCAACCGAAAAAAAAATTGCCAAATGCCTGCAGCCACTGCACGATGTTGGATTGGGATATGTTAAACTCGGGCAGTCGTCGAGTACACTTTCGGGCGGTGAAAGCCAGCGTGTAAAACTGGCATCATTTTTAGTAAAAGAAACAAACTTACCTGCTCTTTTCATTTTTGACGAGCCTACAACAGGTCTTCATTTTCATGATATAAGAAAATTACTCGATTCGTTTAATGCACTAATTTCGCGGGGGCATTCAATTATTGTTATTGAACACAATCTTGAAATTATAAAATCGGCCGACTGGGTTATTGACTTGGGCCCGGAAGGGGGCGACAATGGAGGAGAACTTGTTTTTGCCGGTTTACCGGAAGATTTGGTTAAGGTTAAAGAATCATATACAGGACAGGCTTTAAAAGAAAAATTACACGAATAATAAAACTGAAACTATAAGTAACCTGTTTTGTAGGTTATGAATGTCAATACTTTTACGTTTCATCTTTTTGCGATTTTAATTTTTACTGGTAAAACCATCATTTTTGTGCTTGCCGAACCTCGGCAAGGGGTAAAATCATCTTTTTGGTGTTTGCCGAACCTCGGCAAGGGGCAAAACCATCATTTTTGTATTTGCCGAACCTCGGCAAGAGGTAAAACCGTCATTTTGGTGTTTGCCGAACTTCGGCAAGAGGTAAAACCATCGTTTTTGTATTTGCCGAACCTCGGCAAGGGGCAAAATCATCTTTTTTGTATTTGCCGAACTTCGGCAAGAGGTAAAATCATCTTTTTGTATTATGTGTTTAAATGCACAATGGGTTTACTTAATATTTTATCAGGTACATAGGTTTCAGCGTTTGTTTGCGGGTTGATGGAATAATAAAACCTGCAGGGCGATTTAGCGCCAGGTGTTCATATTGCTGTATGAACTCGGGGGTTATTCCGAGTTTTTCAATTTCCTTAAAACCCTCTTCGTTTGTAAAAATCCAGTTTCCTTTTTTCCCTGCTATCGCTTTCATTTCGTCGTCAGATTTTATTTGAATTGCCTGTGGCTCGCTGTAAAAAAATAGCTCATATTGAGGGTATTTGTAATTGTATAATTTTTCTCCTTCTCCTGCCGATTCAGAAAAATACCGCGCTGCCTTTGGGGTAGCCTGAAAACTGAACATGTACGGAAAAACATGTGCATTTAAAAGCAACATCATGCAGGTGAAAGAAATTAATGTAAGTAAAACCGTTTTTGTAAGTTTATTTTTCGCACGTAAAAGAACAAATAAACTCAATAGAATTCCGCCAAATATCAATATAAATACATGAACTTCCGAAGTTTTGAAAAGGTAAAAGGCAATAAGAAAAATGCCAAGCCAAAGCAAAATAACTATACATCGTTGTATGTTACTGAATATTTTTAATAAATGCTGGTTTTCATTTAGTGCAATATCAATCCACTTTGCAGTTAAAATAGCAACAAGTGGTATGATCGAAAATATATAATTGGGAAGTTGATTACGTGACAAATTAATAATTATAAAATATATCCAAATACCTGTAAAAGTAAAATATTCATGGGCTTTAAACTTGTTTTTAAAAAGTGTTTTAAACTCCATAAAAACCGCAACAAAAAACATAATACTCCAAGGAAGAAAAATATGTATTAAATTATGTACATAAAAAATAGGGTCGTTGGTAGATTGTATATATGAGCCGGTTACCCTTCCTACATTATTTTCCCAAAAGAAAAACCGGATACCTTCCCATCCAAACTGATTCATCAACCCAATTAAAGCGGGGCTTGCAACTGCAAATGCAAGTAAAATACCCAAATACCATCGGTAATCTAACAATGACCTGAAATTACGTTTCAATGCCAAATGGCCGATAACTGCAAACGCAGGAATTGCAGCGCCCACAGGCCCTTTGCTGAGCATAGCAAGGCCAACTGCAATAAAACCTACAATCCAATACCTGTTTTTTCCTGTTTTGATAAACTCGAAAAACTGCCAAAGGGACAGCGTAACAAAAGCCTGCAAAACAGTATCGGTGTGAATGTCCATACTGTAAAGCATATACATAACCGAAAAACCGAGCATAATTGCTGCTAAAAAACCAACACGCTTATTATACAAACTTTTACCCAGCCTGTATGCCCAGTAAAAACTGACAAAAACAAGTATTAATACAGGCAGTTTAAACCAGAAATTGGAAATACCGCCAATAGCAAATCCAACAGCGCCAAGCCAAAACAGCATAGGAGGTTTCTGGTCGTATGGTTCGCCATGCACTGTCAGGTTTATAAAATTACCATTTTGAAATATTTCCTTTGCAACAGTTGCATATTTACCTGCATCGCATGTTACGTCTATATATAAGCCGGTTATATATATTAAAATTGCAACTGCGAATACAATCCACGCAATCAGGCGGAATGTTTTATTTTCGAACATGTTTTACTGATTTTAAATATAAACGGGGCAAAAATAGCACTTCTTTTATATAAAGTGAAATAAGCAGATGAAAATTGTAATTACAAAACAGTTAAAACAACTAAAAATACAGATATTTCATAGTAAACGCATTAATGACGTGCACTTAATTGAAAATTTTTTCAATATCTTCGATGGTAATAATATTTAATACTTTTTTCCATTCTGGAGAAAAATTTGGGATGTTACATGCAAAAAGCTGATCGATTAAATGATCAATTTCTTCTTGTTTTAGTTCAGTACCATAATTTAACGCCGAAGCTTTAGAGAGTGAAATGGCAATTTGTTCTCTGGCTTTCTTTTTTGCATCGAATGGCGAATTTTTGTATTCTTCTAATAATTTTTCAATAATAATTTCGGGAGAAGAAACATCGAGCATTCCCGGTGTTCCGTTTATAATAAATGTATTTCTTCCAAATTCACGAATATCGAAACCCAAAGAATATAAATCGGGCAGTATGCTTTTAAGCAATTCGGCATCGGCAGTATTCATATCAAGTTTTTGAGGAAATAATTGCTGCTGGCTTGCTACCGAATCCGATTGCAGTACTTCCGTAATTTTTTCGAAAAGGATACGTTCATGCGCCCTTTTTTGGTCAATTATCATTATTCCCGATTTTACGGGAGTAAGTATATATTTCTGTTTTAACTGTAATGTTTTTCTACCATAAAATTGCCGGGCTGATTGAAATAATAATTCTTCAGAATTTTCTTCTTCAATTATTTCGTCAGGTTTAATTTTTGAATGTACGCCACTGTACAAGTCTTCCCACAATTCCTGGTTCTTTTTTTCGTGCTGGCTTTTTTTGAAATTTCCCGGCGTTGACGATTTCTCAGTTTCAAAAGGGTTATATTCAGGATTAAGTTGAATTTTAGGAAACCGGATATTTTCGAACGATTTTGGTGGTAAAGGAATATCAATATTCCCATTTTGGTCGAAATCAATAGATGGTACCACATTGTGTTTTCCTAACGATTCGCACACTGCAGCATGAATTATCTGCCATATTTCCCGATCGTTTTCGAATTTTATTTCTGTTTTGGTAGGATGAACATTTATATCTATATCGGCGGGGTTTACTTCAAAAAACAGAAAGTATGACGGGAAAGATTTCGGAGGTAACAATTTTTCGTAAGCCTGCATAACTGCCTTATGAAAATAAGTATGGCGCATGAACCTTCCGTTTGCAAAAAAGAATTGTTCGCCAATTGTTTTTCTTGCGTATTTGGGTTGTCCTACAAACCCGTGTATTTTTACAATACTTGTTTCTTCATTTATGGGTATGAGGCTTTGGTTTATGCCTTTCCCAAAAACATCGGCAATACGTTTGCGGTAATTAGTTTTGGGCAGGTCGTACAAAACGGTATTGTTGTGGTAAAAAGAAAACTTTATTTCGGGGTTTGGAATGGCAATTCGCTGAATTTCGTTTATGGCATGTTTAAGTTCGGTATTACCGGCTTTCAGAAATTTTCGACGGGCAGGAACGTTAAAAAACAGGTTTTTTACAGAAAAATTAGTCCCGTTGTTATGGGCTGCCGGTTGTTGTGTTTTAATTTCAGAACCGATAACATGTATGAATGTTCCAATTTCGTCTTCCAGTTTTTTTGTACAAAGTTCAACATCGGCAATAGCAGCGATAGACGCTAATGCTTCGCCACGAAACCCCATTGTGCGAATACAAAATAAATCGTTAGCGGAACTTATTTTTGAGGTTGCATGCCTTTCGAACGACATTCGCGCATCTACAGGCGACATTCCGCAACCGTTATCGGTAATTTGCACAAGCGTTTTACCGGCATCTTTTAAATGAATGGTAATTTCGGTAGCGCCTGCATCCAGTGAGTTTTCAACAAGTTCTTTTACAACTGATGCGGGGCGTTGGATTACTTCGCCGGCGGCAATTTGGTTAGCAACAGAATCAGGTAGCAGTTGTATTATATCGCTCATTAAAGTAAAAAATCAGAATAAAAAAATAAATAAAAAATAAAAACCAGAATCAGGATTAAGATTATCAGCCTGGTATTGGAATTTCTCCGGGCATTTTCAGACGATTTGGATTTTGTGCCTTTCGCTACACGAAACTGTCCCTTAATGTTTGGCCTGAAAGGTTTACAGGTATCAATTTTTTCATCAATAATTCCCAATTCTTCTTTTATCAATCGTTCTCTATTATCCCGCGCTTCTGCGTATGGATCGTGGTAACGCGGAGGTATATAAAACTTTTTGGGTTGTGGTGTATGAAAAAATTTTCCAATCACTTTTATCTGAATTTATTTCAACAAAAGTACATGAATTTATACTGTTTTCCAAGCGTGAAAAATAAAAATCAAAACCTAATAGCTTTCGCACTGATGCCGGTACTTACAGTAACTGCTGTTGTAAAATAAATATTCTTGTCAAGTTTAAAATTAAGCGTTATTACAGAACGTAAAATTCTCTAACTAAGAAACTGTTTAAATTTACCTGATAAGTTGTTTGAACCCTGCCATGAAATGTTTTGCGATGGTTTCCTACACGCCTGAAAGCAGTTTTTAACCTTTGAAACAGACGGCGGAACTTCCCGAAAGTACTTCCATCCTTTTATAGTATATAAAAGTTAATAAACGGCGGGGTAAACAGGCGTCCCAAACTTGGGAAAGTACCATCGAGGGCTCGGTGAAGGTGTCCCAAAGTTGGGAAAGGTTCCCCGAGGGTTCGGCGGGGGTATCCCAAAATTGGGAAAGTATCATCGAGGGTTCGGACAAGGTGTCCCAAACTTGGGAAAGGTTCCCCGAGGGCTCAGCGGGGGTATCCCAAACTCAGGGAAGTACTTCCAGCCTTTCAAAATTTATCATTCTTAATTGTTTCGGGCGTTACTCTCGCATCTCTTAATTGTTTCTCCCTGTTTTCTGAATTTCAAAACAGTTTATAAATTGTTTTCAAGTTTCATGACGATTTTTCGAGTATATAATACAGTTCATCATCACTCAAAGTAACCGGATTCCCTTTCATACTGCTCGATTTTTTTGCACTCGCAACCAGTTCAGGAAAATTGTCGGAAGTTAAACCAAGAATTCCCAGCCTTGGAATATTTAGCTCTTGAACTAATTGTTTAATGCTTTCAATACAATCTTCAGCATTTGCTTCAACATTTCCTGAGAATATGCGTGCTATTTCAACGAATTTTTCAAGAATGCTGACATTATTTTGTTTTTTTGCAGCTTTAATGTTGACTTCAAGTACAGCGGAAAGCAGACTTGCGCAAATTTTGCCATGCGAAACGGGGTAAATTCCTCCAATAGACCCTGCAAAGCCGTGTACCGCACCAAGTTTCACATTAGCCAGCGCAATTCCGCCAAGCATTCCTGCCATAGACATATTTTCTCGGGATTCAAAATCGTTACCATTTTTAAATGCCTTTAGAAGAGAGGCCGAAATTCGCCGCATACCTTCACGACACATCATATCGATAAATGGATTCGACTGGTTTGAAACAAAAGTTTCGAGCAAATGAGTCAGGGCATCCATTCCGGTGCTGGCAGTTAATGCAGGCGGCATAGAATACGTAAGTTCAGGGTCAACAACTGCCCAGTCAGGATACATTTTATCGCTCCGCAGGCTTACCTTTACTTTGTGTTCAACGGATTTTATGACCGAATTTTTTGTTACCTCGGCTCCTGTTCCCGCCGTTGTTGGTATTGCTATACACGGCAGCGGAGTTTCAACCAATGGTTTTCCTGATCCAACTATTTCCAGGAAATCAAAAAGCGAACCTTTATTTGTTGCCATGGCAGCAATAGCTTTGGCACTGTCTATTACGCTCCCACCGCCCAATCCAACAACAAGGTTGCAGTTTTCGGCACCAGACAGGCGAACTGCATCTTCAATTATATTGGTTGTTGGTTCTGTTTCTACTGAAAAAATTAACACCTTACTGTTTTTCTCTCTGATTTTTTCAGCCAGCAGTTCGGCGCGCTGTATATTCTTTCCGGTAACAAGCAGAACATTTTTCATTGATGACGAAATAATATCTGGTACTTTTTCGATGGATTTGTTCCCAAAAATAATTTTCGATATTGTTGCAAATTCAAAGTTTATTCCCATACTTTTTATTTCATAATGAATATTATAATGTTTTATTTGTGTAGAATACTGTTTTGCTGTATGTGCCGGTTTGTTGCTCCAACAAACAACAATATTTTGTTTGGCAACGTATTCATGTATATGGTAAATTTGCTTACCGTTTCATAATGCCATAGCACATAATTTTAAGGATAATATCGACACTCTGTTCGAGATTTACACTACCGTAATTTCCAGCAGTTAAAGGCATTTCCAATCCTTTAATGGCTGTAGCTATACCAATGGCAGTCAGGTTAAAGTCGTATATTTCGAATTCGTTTTTGCGTACACCTTCTATAAGAAGGCGTTTTACCATACGTATTTCATCTTGTTCGTATTTTCTTTTTACTTCTTCAATAAAACCAACAGCAGTTATATCCGATTCAATAGCATGGTAAAAATTAACCAGGCTACGAAAGTTTGTTAATTTTGTTAATATATAATCACGGAGTTTATCAGCAGGACCTGTATTACGGTTAATTACAATATCGAGCTCGTGAGCCAAAATTTCAGCTTCTTTCATAACTACCGCCTGAAACAAGTCTTCCTTGCTTTTAAAATAGTAATAAAGCGAACTTTTCCCTTTCCTTACAGCGTTGGCTATATCATCTAATGTTGTTTTTTTATAACCGTATTTGCTGAAGACTTCGCGGGCAATTTCTAAAATATTTTCCTTGTTTTGATCTTTTTTATTTCCGTTGTCGTTGTGTAATAACATTATCCTGCCTGTTTTTTAACGAAATGACACATCCAAAAGTAGTAAAATATTTTGTAAAAAGACAAAATCTTAAAAATAAGATCTGTTTTACATGTATTAAATATTTAGTGTTATTCTTAAAATTTTTCTCAACTAATACATCTCAACAAATAACTGATATGATTGAGGATAAATTACTTATTCGTCTGAAAGTCGGTTATTAATCCTTGTAAAAGCCAGTTTGCAAGCGCCTGCCGGTTGTTTGCAATAATAAATCGTTGCTGGTCGCGCAAGTGGTTTATATTGCCAAGTTCAATAAAAACAGCAACGGGGTAAGAGTTTTGTAATTCGTATAAATTTCGTGCTGAAACTGTTCCTTTGTAGCCTCTGCCAGGCTGATTTGTATTGTATTTGTCCTGAAAAGTTTTTTGCAGTATTCTCGCCGTTTTTTCGCCTGTATTGCTTCGCCTGTCATGATAAAAAAATACATCAATATTTTCGCCATGGCTTCTTGAATCGACATGAATACAAATCATCCTCTGAAAAGCGTTTTTATTTTTGTTGTACAAGTTATTTACTGCATCGGTTCGTTGTTTCAAGCGTTTTAGCTGATTTAGGGGTATTGTAAGATTTGGATAACAAACTTCGTCATTATCAGATTTAATTATGTTATCGTCGCGTATCCCGTCATTAGGGTCTATTGTAATCATGTAAACAGTTGCACCTTGCTGAATTAAACTTCTTGCCAGACGCAGTGTAACATCGTATGCATATTCGTCTTCGCATAATGTTTGGTTTCCATATTTACCTATCGCTCCCGGATCGGGGCCTCCGTGTCCAGATACAAGATAATAAACAGCACCGTTAAGTTCATTGCCCGTAATTTCAACATCTTTATACGCAGCCCCAAAAATATCAAATGTTTTTACTGTTTTGGTGTTATTTGTTGTTAAAGTTGCTGATTCTGTTAATTTTGGAGTTTTGGTTGCAGTTACATCAGGCAGTGCATATTTTGTTCCTGCCAAAAGCGTATTGTTTTTTCCTAATTTATTTTTATTCAGTTCAATAAACGCATTGTTATATTCTGAAAAAGACAAACCGTTCCGAGTTAATAATTTGTATATTCCATCTCCTTTTTCAGCAATAACTTCTTTTTGCTGGGCATTACTTAAAGTCGGCAGTCCAATGATTATCAAAATCAATACGAAATGAGCTAATTTCATATTTTTTATGTGTATTTGCTTTATAAATATATTCTCTAAATAATTTGTTCTAAAAAACTAATTTAATAAAAAATAACCTGTTTTGCATTTATAAAAGAATGAAAAGAACTCGTTTTGCTGGCAAATAAATCGCATATTTGATTGAATTAAATTAAAAATTGTAACTAACAGTATGGCGTAAAGTTGCGAAATTATTCTCAAAGTAATGTAAAAAAAATGTTCAAATATTGAAAGTTTTTAACAGAATCGAATTTTTACCGTCAAAACGCAAGCAGATTGAAATTTTAATCTTGCAACTTGGCAGATAATTTTGTACAGGCATGAATATTGTAAAAGCGTTAGCCGAATTTCGTGTTGTTCAAGGCCGAAATTATGTAGGCGACTTTGAAAAAATTATGAAACAGATAGATAAAACCAAAGAAGAAGAACGGGAAAAAACAATTTCCACAAAACATATTACAGGAAAGAACACTAAATATAATATTTTACGCGCTATATCTTATGTAATTCAAGAGAATGCATTATGTTTGCAGTGTACAGTACGAATAAATACAATGTACAGCATGTTAAATTATGCTGTACAACATATTAGAACATAGTGTACATCATGTAAATAAACAGTAAGGTGCGATAACTCAAAACATACTGTACAATTGATTAAAAACAGCATATAAAATATTAAAACACAGGCAATGAGTATATACTACAAACTGTACGAACAGAACGACAACCTGAATGCCGGCGGCAACCGCAAACAGGGACTTTACCCCCGCATTATCAGCCGCAAAACCGTTGGTTTGGACGAACTGTGCAAACGCGCTGCCGAAGGAACTACTTTCAATGCGTTTGAAGTAGAAATAGCGGCAAAAATGCTGGCACAAGGCATTTTAAACGAACTTGCCGACGGCAACAATGTGTGTTTTGAGGGTTTCGGTACTTTTTCGGTAAGTGCGGAGGCAACACGCGAAGCACAACAGCAGCACGACATTCGCGCCGAGTCAATCAAACTGAAAAAGATTGTATTTAAAACCTCGCAGACACTGCTAAAACACAGCAATTTCAAGTTTCAGCGCATGCCAAAGTGATTTTACAGTATAGCACAGCAAAACGCTGAAATATGCACGGTTACTAACTTGTTACCTCTGATAAATTCAACCTGAATACACATTTATTAGTATAAATGAATGAACCGTATCCATTATTATTCATTTATTTTGTATCATTTCCTCCGTAATTCGTAGCGTATATTCACCAAGTTCCTTTACATCGGTGAAGTCCCAGTTCTTCCTCATTCGTATGTTGTCGGGCAACAGTACATCGCCGGCGTATATTTTGATTCCGCCGGTGTAGGGATAGATTCTTCCATGTGGAAGCAGGGCGTCTGGCACATGGTTATCGGGTGGCACTCCTGATTCTCTTATTGTGTATGGGGTACGCTCGGTGTATATCTCTGTGAGTTCGTCGGGCGCTATACGAAAAATTTTGCCGGGTGTTGCCGTACTGCCGTAATACATTTCTACACGTACTTCTTTATCGGTAAGGTTTTCTACACGGAAATAAACGTAGTACCACGCGTCGCAGCCTGTAAGTATTAAAACCGCGGCAGTAATAATAATACTTATTTTTTCATATTCTTTATAAGTTTAAATCGATTAAATAAAACTAATAGCCTTGAACAAAGTTATGATATTATTTAAATTAACCCGTTGTGCATTAAACAACGCGCCCCCACGGGTTACTGCATGCAGACAACAGGTATTGGGAAAGTTTTAAAAATAAATTTTTATAATTTTCATAAATTTTGTTTGCAATATCAAATAATACTTATACCTTGACCGTGTTATTCTGTCTTAAATATTGTTAAATACTTTAAATTATGAATAATATACTGAAC
>JAITWJ010000146.1 GCA_031285325.1 Bacteroidales bacterium | reverse complement strand
CAGTTTTCGTTTGTAGGTATGGTTCCTCAGGAGGTAGCGTTAAACGGCAGGACTACCGTTAACGTTTCCATGGCGCAGGATGCAATCGGACTTGACGAAGTTATTGCTATCGGTTATGGTACGCAGAGGAAAAGAGACGTTACTTCTGCTATCACAATTGTTAGCGCCGAAGAAATGTCGAGAGTGCCAGTTGGTGATGTAGCTACTGCACTGCAGGGACTTGCTCCGGGTATTATGGTATCGACCAACCAGGGGCGTCCGGGATCTATGGGATCGGTAACAATTCGCGGTACATCAAGTATCAGCGGAAGAACTGAACCTTTGTATGTTATTGACGGTATTCCTTACGACGACGCTTCAACTGTTAATCCCGGCGATATTGCAAGCATGCAGGTATTGAAAGATGCTGCATCAAGCGCTATTTACGGTTCGCGCGGTGCAAACGGCGTAATTCTTATTACCACAAAAAGCGGCAGTAGTGCAGAAGTATTGTCAGGAGAACCTAACGTACGCTACAGCGGTTATTACGGTGTGGAAAAGGCTTGGAATTTAATTGATATGATGAGTACCGAAGAATGGGCGCAGACTGTTTATGAAGCCAACACTTCCGCAGGGCAGACTCCTCCGGCGCTCGCCAGGTTCATTATGGAAAACAAAGACGGTAGATACACAGGAAAGGAAACTACTTGGTTAGACGAAGTTTTCCAAACCGGTATAATTTCCGAAAATAATGTAGATGTTTCGGGCAGAACAAACAGCGGTAATTATTTCTTCTCTGCCGGACATTATTATCAGGACGGTATCATTATTAAAACGCCGTACAGAAGATATTCAATCCGTATGAATTCTAACTGGAAAAAAGGAAATTTCAGTTTTGGAGAAAACATTTCTTTCAACATTTCTCAAAATGAAAGCGAAGATGCGTTTGAAGGGCGTGCCGCTCTTCAGGAGTCGCTAAAAATTACGCCGAATATACCTGTGTATGATCCTGCAAATACAGTAGGAGGATTTGCCGGCTCAAATTATCAGGCTGAGGGTTATCCGTATAATGTGGGGCACGACGCCCATAACCCTGTTGCTGCGCAAATGCGCCAGAGAAATATGAATTACGGCAGAAGGCTTGCGGCTAACGCCTACGGCGAATATAAAGTAATTAACGACCTTACAGTAAGAAGTACATTTGGGTTTAACAACTACGATTCGCAATCACGCAATCTTACACTTAGAACCATGATGCCTCCGAAATCACATCAAACTACCATTCTTGATGAAAGAGCAACTTGGAGGTTTAACTGGGTTTGGGAGAATATGGCTACTTACCATAAAGTATTTGGCGACCACGATATTAATGTAATGGGCGCTTATACGGTAGAATATAGTAAATCTCATGGTTTGGGCGGAAGCGGACAAGTTCTGCAGACCGATGTAAACGATATACTTTCAATGACAGAAGGAAACTATGGCGTTTCCGGTTCAGAAAACGAACAAAGCCGTATTTCGTATCTTGCCCGTGCAATGTATAATTTAAAAGGCAAGTATATGTTAACAGCCAACGTACGTCACGATGGTTCTTCAAAATTTGGGCCAGGCAACAAATGGGGTACTTTCCCTTCGGCTTCTATTGCATGGCGTGTAAGCGACGAACCGTTTATGGCTGATTTCAGTAATTGGCTGAGCAATTTTAAACTCAGAGGCAGTTACGGCGTTGTAGGTAACGACAGGCCAATAGATGCTTATGCCTATCTGCCAGGGTTATCACGTCAAAATTACAATTATTCGGGCTCTATACTCACAGGGCAAACACTTACAGGGTTTAGTAACGATGCTTTAACATGGGAAACATCAAAACAAACCGGAATAGGCGCCGATATTGGCCTGTTTAGCGGAGCTCTCGAAATAACAGCCGACTGGTATAACAACAAAACAATTGATATGCTTGTAGGTATTCCACTTCCGGGGTCAAGCGGTTCAAATGGAAATATTCAGCGAAATGTTGGATCAATTTTGAACAGAGGTTGGGAATTCCAGGCTATTTACCGTCAAAACAAAGGCGATTTTCAATATACACTTAGCGGCAACATTTCAACCAATTACAACGAAGTACTCAATTTGCACGGTGTAATTATTAATGCAGGAAACGTTGGCGACTTCGGCGGTAATGTTACCCGTACCGAAGTTGGTCACGCTATAGGCAAGTTCTATGGCTACAAAACTGATGGTATATTCCAGAGCCAGGCTGAGATTGATGCTTATGTAAAAGACGGCAAAAAAATACAGCCCAATGCAAAACCGGGTGATGTAAAATTTTTAGACCTGGATAATAACGGCAGCATAACTTCAGCCGACCGTGATTATATTGGAGATCCGGCCCCGAAATTTCTGTATGGCCTTAATGCATCGTTCGCATATAAAGGGTTCGATCTTTCGCTTTTCTTCCAGGGCGTATATGGCAACGATATTTTTGCCGCACTGGTAGGATGGACTCAGGGTATGCACAATAATTTTAACTCAAGCCCTGATGCGCTTAACCGTTGGACACCAACAAATACGAATACAGATATACCAAGGGCAGTTCGTAACGACCCGAACGGAAATATCAGACAGGCTTCCGACAGGTTTATTAAAGACGGTTCGTACTTAAGACTGAAAAACGCTACACTGGGATATACTATCCCGCAAGCATGGGCGAATTATATTAAGATTAGCAATTTAAGAGTTTATGCTACAGGACGCAACCTGTTAACATTTACAAAATATCCATTCTTCGACCCTGAAATTGGAGCAGTGGGAGGAAATAGCAGTTCTGCAACGAACAGAGCTATTGATAACGGGTATTACCCACAGGCACGTACAATTATTATGGGTATCCAACTCGACTTTTAATATTAAAAATTTATGAAGATGAAAACTAAAATATTTTTATTTGTTATTGGGGTACTTTTTTTAGCATCTTGTTCTGAGGATTTTATAACAAGAGATTTAGACAAGGGAAGCTATATTCCCAGTACTTTTTACGACACTGAAGCCAAAGCCAATCAGGGGATCAATGCAATTTATGCAGGACTTCGTAACAATAATTTTTTTAATTGGCACTTTGTTTTTGGCGACGACTTTGCTGAAACCGGTTATGCAGCAGGTTTTATGCCGTGGCCGGCTACATTAAATTTCGACATAAGGAATTCCGATGGCAATGTTGCTAATATATGGAATATGGCTTATGCCAATATTTTACGTGCAAACCTTGCCCTGCAGGAAATACCCAACGCAAGGGACAAAGACCCTGAAATATCTCCAGACGATTATAACCTTATGATGGGTCAGGCTTATTTCTTGAGGGCGTTTAATTATTACTATTTGTATTGGTATTATCCTCAAGACAAGATTGTACTGCGTACAGTGCCGCCTACAACCTTAGCAGATTATTCTTTCCCTCCGTCAACTTCAGATGAAGTTTTCAAATTTATTGAATCTGATTTGAAAAATGCACAGGAACTCCTTGTAAAGGGCCTTAGTACTACCAGAAATTATGAAAAATTCAGAGCAACCCGTGGCGCTGCTGCAGCATATTTAGGCAAGTTGTATATGATGAAGAAAATGTACACGGAAGCCGCTGCCGAGTTCAAAAAAATACTTCCCGGAGTTGGCGACGCTGCTTATGGTACATACGCGCTTGCTGACGATTACAGGAGAAACTTTACCATTGCGGGAGAAAATACAAACAGTTCGGTTAACACTGAGTCAATTTTTGAAATTTACTACGAAGACCTGTCGGAAAATATGACCAGCAATTTTCTTCAGAATATGACAATGAGCCGTAATACACAGCCCGATCAGTGGTGGAACTTTGCAATTCCTAAATTTAAACTTGATGAGTTTGAAACATGGACAGAAGAAATTGACGGAAAAACTACAACGGTATATGACTACAGGGCCTACCAAACATTTTGGGGTGTTCCGAATGGTGCGAACTTTACTGCATCACCAAGAAATGGTGGTTTTAAAGACTGGGTACAACAATTATGGCATACGGAATCTGCAGGTTCTTCGGGTATTGCAGGCGCTTTAGGAATGCGTAAGTACGCTGTTGACAGCGATGCCGAATTCCCAAGCCGAGGTACTATAACATCAGAAGTAAATATAAGATTGGTCCGTTTAGCAGATATTATGCTGCTTTATGCCGAATGTTTGGCCAACATAAATCCGGGCGCTACAGGAGCTGACGGCGCCGCTTACTGGGTTGACATGGTCAGAGAAAGGGCTAACAAGCCAATGGGCGACCAATCGCATCTTTACAGCGCCCGCCCTGACGTAAAAGGCCAGTTACCACCCGTTAGCGAACTTATGGCTGCCAAAGGATGGAATCTGATGCAGGTTATTGAACACGAACGTTATGTTGAAGGATATGCCGAAGGATGGAATAAAGAAGATTTGAAACGTTGGGAAAAAGGCGCCGACTATGTTAAGTACAAGTCAAACTGGCAGGGTTACCAATCGCTTACTCTTCCTGTTCCGTTATCAGAAGAACAGAACAATCCTAATATGCCAAAATAAATTGCATAACAATTATTTAATCTAAATATTTGTAAAAATGAAAAAATTAAAATATATTTTTAGAGTATTACTCATAGTGTGTGTAGTTGTTTTAGTGTCGTGTAAAGACGATGAAAACGATAATAAATTACAGACAATAATTGCAACCGTCCCCTTTGGAACTCCGTATTTTAACGGAGCAGACATTTATCTTGTAGGCGACATGAATGACTGGAAGATAGTTGAAGCGTTCAAAATGAGTAGTTTTGGATACGCTTTGGATACTATTGAAGGTAATTCAGACGATATTATAGCCGGCAGAAAGTATTCTATTACTTTGACAAATTTGGCGCCTGGCACCGAATATAAATATATAGTAGTAGTAGATGGACAAGAGTACACGGAAGCGAGTGCCGCCAGTGGAACATATCCTTATGTTAACAGCCAGGCAAATGACGTTCCAAACCACAAACTTGACGACTTGAGGGCTGCCCACGATACAGTGAAAAACTGGACAGGCATTACTGTTAACGGCCAGTTAGCGCATAAATTTACATTAGAAGCTCCAACTGCTGAAGGAGATGTTTATCTTGTGGGCGACATGAATGAATTTAAAGTAAACAGTGCATATAAAATGAATAAAGATTCAGATGGTAAATATTCACTTACAGTTACTTTGGATGATATAGAAACAGCAACAAAAGACCCATATGTAAAGAATGGTAATACTGTATATTCTTACCAATATCAGTATGTTCTTGTTGACGAAAAAGGAACGCATATAGAATTGCAGGCATCTTCTCCGGCTACTGATTGTCCCGATGCAGTTAGTAATCGCAAAGTTGGCTTGTTCGAGGTTAGAGTTAGCGACAAGGTATTAAATTGGCAAGGTGTTACTGCCTGTCTTACGCCTACGCCAGAACCTGAAACTGAATAGCATTAGGTTAGTATGATAATATTATTCTCCCGCAATTTTTTTTGCGGGAGATTTTTTTTACATATATTGGTAATTCATTAAAAATTGTAACAAACAAAAAAGGCTGTATTGATATTGTTTTTTATGTCATTTTTTCTTAATGTTATTGCACAGGAAAGTATGCCCGGTTTTACGTGGGGAAACGTATCTTTTTTTAATTTGGATGTTGGCGAGAGTTTTTTGTTTGGGAATAAAGAGATACGTTTACTTGAACTTGAAAACAACTTCAATAAAATTAAGGTTGGTACCGATACGCTCTGGATAAAAGCCGGCCGCCGGAATTTACCGGTTACTGTTGGTAATATAACAATATATGTTGCCGATAATAAAAATGTAAAATCGCCTGCCTCTTTCTCAAAAATTAACAGGCTGCTGCAAAAAGATGCTCTTATTGCAGTATCTTATTTTAATAAACCCCTGCTTGATTTCAGTAGATATGTTTTTCCTGTAAATTTCAATAATGGTTTTTTATGGAATTTCGACATTGATATGTATCTGTTTTCACGATTAAGGAAAGATGAAATGCAGGATGAAAATTCCGACTGGACACATGAAGGAATTGTATTTGATATGAGCAATACAGACAGCACAGAAAAACACTGGCTTACAGCAATAGAAAATTCCAGGGTGGTTTGGATTAATCGTACAGTTGTTGAAGAGAAAACGAATATTTCGTGTGTTTTGATAGAAAGCGCTTTACAGCCAGGTGTTTATTATATTTACGATAATCTGGATTCGAAAAACATAGAAATCAAAACAGGACAAAAACTTATAAAGGGCGACATTATTGGAACAGCAAGTACTGAAGATAATAACGGCTTTTTGCAATTTGCCGTGGTTAAATCCGACACAGTTCCTTCCTATGATAACAGGTACTGTAACACGATTAATTTTTTTCCGCAGCTTTTTCAGCTTTATTACAGGCAGAATTATGTTTTTCCGCGCAGTTTTTCGAAAGGTATTATAAAACTTGGGATATTTAACGGTGCAATAGAAAATATACATGCTTTCGAAGATTATTCAGGAAAAGGTTGGCTTCTTGGAAAGTGGAATACAGTTGACAGAGTTGAATACGCAAGCGATGGATATACGGGAAATGCACGGCTTAAATATAGGCTTTTTGCAGGCACTTCGGCCGAGTGTATCAATCCAGACGGATTTTACGATTACGAAATTAGTGTTCCGAACGGCACTTACCGTATCCGTGCAAAATTAGGCGACATTAAACTTGCCTCGTGGCAAAAAATTATGTTCGAAGATGTTGAAGTTATGACTACCGAACTTTCGCCCGGAGAATATAAATGGACCGGCGAACAAATAATAAAGGTTATTGATGGGCGCTTAACCGTAAGAATATTTGTTGACACGGTAGAAAACAAACCTGCAGGAATAAGCGAAATAGTGTTCCAACAAATGTATTAAATACAAAAACATGGAAAGATTTTGTACTATTGCCTAATATTTTCTCTGTATTTCCGGAGTAAGTGAATTCTGAATTCATTTTCCGATTTATAAAGTAATAGCACTTTTTCGGGTGGTATTATTTCCAAAAATTCCTCATTATATTTTACATACAATTCAGCTTCTTTTTGCATGCTTCCCGAAAAGTCGCGAGTGAGCTGAGCTACATCCCTACTTGACAATTGCGTTGATGAAGACTGAACTTTATACTCCAGTTCGCGGCGGAGTCTTTGCGCTTCCCATCGTTTTTTTTCAAATTCGTTGTATAATGGCCAAAACTTTTGTGCCTCGTCACGTGTAAGTTGTAATTTATCAGTCAAAAATGATACTTTCTCGGAACGGAATCTATCTAACCGGTCGTCGTTTCTATCGCTACTCTGAGCATGCAAAAAATTAGAACAGGTTATGGTTAACAATAAAAATAATATGAATATAAGTCGTTTCATGTCTGTTTTAAAAATCAATTTCCATATAAATCTCGAAATCAGATGTAGCTGAACTAAGGTATGAAACCAGTTCTTCGTCGCTGTATTCATCATTTATAACAGGTTCGTTTATAAATGCATATAATAATTCCTCATCAATTCCTTCTATCAACGAAATGTAATTTTCGTCGGTTAATTCGGTATTTTGGTTTGTATTATTGGCTAACTGGCCGTTTTTATGATTTTTTAAGGGGAAATAAACCAATAAAAATATGAGCGCTAAACCTGCTACCAAACTGAATGCCGGTTTTAAAAAATATATAATCTGTTTTTTGCGACTGGGCATAGCAGCTACTTTTTCAGCCTCAATTCTTATTTGCAGGCGGGCTGAAAAGTTATCGAAATACTGTGGTGGAACCACGAAAGGATTTTCCTTTTTTATTTCCGATAATTTTGGTGCAATTTTTTTCAAGTCATCCATTTACATATCTTTGATTCAAAAGACTAATATTAAATAAAAAAGTTTAATTTCAATCAGTTAATAATGTGTATTATTTAAATATTCCTCAATCTTTTTTACAGCATGAAAATATGAAGCTTTCAGTGCGCCTACCGAAGTATTAAGTATTTTCGACATGTCTTCATATTTTATTTCATCAAAATATCTCATATTAAAAACTATCATTTGCTTTTTTGGAAGTTTTAAAATGGCTTCCTGTAGTTTTGTCTGTATTTTATCGCCTTCAAAGTAAGGCTCCATCGTTATTTTTTTTTCAAGTGAATTGTGCGAATTGTTTATAGAAATATATTTCATGCGTTTTTTTGAATTGATAAATGAAATCGATTCGTTTGTTGCAATTCGATAAATCCATGTGTAAAGACTCGATTCTTCCCTAAAACTGTCAATATTTCGCCATATTTTTACAAACGTGTTTTGGAGTACATCGTCGGCATCGTTGTGGTCGAGTACAATTCTACGTATATGCCAATACAATTTTTCCTTATACTTTTTGACTAAAATATGAAAAGCAATATCTTTTTTGTCATTAAGCTTAAAACCGGCAATTATATCAATATCATCATTATTCATAAAAACACATCACACGTCGATTTACAGCTATGGTTTATTAATTTCTCTAAAACTAATATTTTTTCTTTACACGTTTTTTTATGTATTGTATTTTTAAAGTTATTAAACATTATATTTTGAAAAATACTAATTACTGTTATGGTATTTATGTAATTCAACATCATTTCAAATGATAATAATACCGACAGTCTGAAGTTTCGGGAATTAACAAAATTTTTATATTTACATCAGGTAACCATGTTAATGGTTTTATTTGTTTTGGCTATTTTTGACAATATTATGAGCGAAACAGTACAAAAATATTATCCAAGTATTTTACAGTCAATTCACCTGATTATTCTTTATATTTTTATACAAACTTTGGTTGATTTTCCTTTAGCATTAATCGATTATTACAAAGACACGGAATATATGTATAATCCGTTAAAAAAGGTACTGTTAAATGTTGTATCAACAGTTTTTATTCTTGTTTACGGTTACAAAAAAATGAAAATTCCATTTCATAAGGTATTTCCGCTCAAATTTTTTAATCCGTTAATTGTTATTTCAGTCGTCATATTTTTTTGGGGAATGCACAATATACTTAATGAAGTGAATTTGTGGATTGAAAAAGTAATTCCGCCTCCTTCGTGGTTTTGGGAGATGTTTGACAATATTTTTGAAAGTAACGGTAATTGGTTTGGTACTTTTATGAAAGTTGCAATAATAGCTCCTGTTGTTGAAGAATTAATTTTTAGAGGAATTATTCTACAAGGATTGCGCCGGAATTACAGTGCATTTATTTCTGTTTTTATGTCGGCGCTATTATTTGCTCTATTTCATTTAAATCCATGGCAATTTCCTGCAACTTTTATTTTAGGGTTACTTTTAGGTTGGATAACGGTAATGAACAATAATATTTTGCTTGCTATTATAGGGCATTCAATAAATAACCTGATGGTTTTGTTATCTATTAATTATTGGGATGAAATAAGTACAATGCAAATTTTCTCGTCCGAAAACAATACCGTTATGCTTATTAGCGCTGTGGTTGCGATTATTTCGCTTGTATTGATTTATGTTTTCAGTATGCCCTGGTTCAGAATGAATCGAAAGTGATGGTTATTTCATGGAAACGCAGAATTATAGAACTTTTTAAAAACTAATTTTATCATTAAATAAAAAAACAAAAATGGATTACGTTTTAATTAGTTTTGGCATTATTTTATTGATTACCGGAATTTTAGGTTGTATTTTGCCTGTAATTCCTGGGCCGCCATTAAATTATGTAGGGTTACTGCTGTTGCATTTTACCTCAAAATATCAGTTTTCAACAAAATTTCTGATTATTTGGGCTATTATTACTGCTATAGTTTATGCGCTTGATTATATCATTCCGGTATGGGGAACAAAAAAATTCGGTGGCAGTAAAGCCGGTGTCTGGGGCAGCGTAATTGGCTTAGTTTTTGGTTTGTTCTTTTTTCCACCTTTTGGAATTATAGTGGGGCCGTTTCTTGGAGCAATTACGGGTGAACTGTTATCAGGAAAAAATTCAGAAACTGCATTAAAATCAGGTTTCGGTTCGTTTCTCGGATTTTTACTTGGAACACTTTTAAAACTTGTTGTTTCGGGACTGATGACATGGTATTTTTTCAAGAAATTATTAATTACTTAAATAAAGATGGTACTTTAAAAATAAACTGATAATTTTTTCATCGTGCTAATTTTGAATTTATTGAGTTAGTACATAAGTTTGATTTATTAATTATGGTTGTAAGTAATAAGCGTAAAGGTTCAACAAAAAAAAATAGTAAAATAAGTTTTTGGGGAGTTTTTTTCAAATTAGCTGCTACTTTGTTTCTTTTCGGCATTTTGTTTTTTATACTTATTGTTCTTGGTGTGTTGGGGCCTGTGCCCTCTTCGTACCAATTAAAACAGATAAATACTCCTGTTGCTTCAGAAGTGTTTTCGGTTGATGGGAAATTGCTAGGCCGCTATTATGTAGAAAACCGCAGCAACGTTGCATTCGATGAAATTTCCAAAAACGTTATAAATGCGCTGATTGCCACCGAGGATTCACGTTTCTATGAACACCGTGGAATAGACGAGATTGCACTTTTGCGGGTTTTGATAAAAACGATTTTGTTACAAGATAAAAGTGCCGGCGGTGGAAGTACATTAAGCCAGCAGATTGCAAAGAATCTATTTCCGCGCGAAAAATTAGGGCCTATTTCATTGCCGGTTAACAAATTTCGTGAGGCCATAATAGCTTATCGCCTTGAGCGTATTTATACAAAACAGGAAATTCTTGTTTTATACCTGAATACTGTTCCATTTTCGGAAAATATATTTGGAATTGAAGTAGCAGCTGAGCGTTTCTTCTCAAAATCGCCTGCAAACCTTTCTATACCTGAAGCTGCAGTTTTGGTTGGAATGTTAAAAGCCAATAATTTATACAATCCGCGGCTGCACCCCGAACAGGCAAAAAAACGCCGTAATGTGGTTATCAACCAAATGGCCGAGAACAAATATATAAAATTAGAAGAAGCTGAAAAATACAAAGCTGAGCCACTACAGCTTAAATACCGTGTAATTACATACAATCAAGGTCCTGCCCCTTATTTTACTGAAATGTTGAAACCTGAATTACTCGAATGGTGCCGTAACAATACTAATGCTGAAGGGAAACCATATAATCTATTTACCGATGGACTGAAAATTACAACTACCATAGATTACAACCTCCAGTATTATGCCGAACAGTCGGTAAAAGAATACATGAAAGACCTGCAAAACGTTTTTGATAACCATTGGAAAGGGCGTGATATTTTCGAAGAAGAGCCGGGAATTATAGAAACGGCCTTGCGGCAACTAAAATCGCAAACAGGACAAACAGAAATCAACCTTGATGAAAATATTCATACAGGCTTGTTTACATGGAATGGTGTGAAAGATGCCAAAATTACACGACTCGATTCCATAAAACATTATCTAAAATTATTAAATACCGGTTTTATAGCTATTAAACCTGGTACGGGCGAGCTAAAAGCTTGGGTAGGCGGAATAGATTTCAGGTTTTTCAAATACGATCATGTTACCTCGCCGAGACAAACAGGGTCGGTATTTAAGCCCTTTGTTTATCTTGCTGCTTTGGAAAACGGAATAAGTCCTGACAAATATTTTGAAAACCGGCATAAAATATATTCAGAATATAAGGATTGGTCGCCACGAAACTCTAATAATGAATACGGTGGTTATTATACAATGAAAGGTGCATTGGCAAAATCGATAAATACGGTTTCGGTTGACGTTTTATTAGAGGCCGGTATTTCGAAAACCATAAATGTTGCAAAGGATTTGGGGATTTCAACTGATTTGCCTGTTTATCCGAGTTTGGCTCTCGGCACGGCTTCTATTTCATTAAAAGAAATTACAGAAGCTTTTGCTGGAATTGTAAACGATGGTATTCCGGTAAAAACAAACTATTTGGTTGAAATTACTGATAATGCCGGCAATGTATTAAAAACTTTTAACCATGAAACAAATACACGGTCTGTGGTATCACCTGAAAATTGCAGAATGCTTATTCAAATGATGGAAGCTGTTGTGGAAAATGGAACCGGACATGGAATACGCTCAGTTTATGGCGTACAAGGCGATTTTGCTGGGAAAACCGGTACCACACAAGACAACTCAGATGGATGGTTTATAGGTATTTCGCCCGATCTTGTTACCGGATGCTGGGTAGGTGCCGACGATCATCGAGTACATTTCAGGACAACAAACTATGGACAGGGAGCATATATGGCTTTGCCCATAGTTGGTAAATTCTTTGCTAAAACATACAGTGATCCAAAATTCAGGAACTTGAAATACAGTACGTTCAATGAACCAGATCCTGAATATTTAGCCATACTTGAATTACCCGATTACAAAGAGATACTCGAAACGGAACGAAAACAGTTTAATTTTGCTGCAATTTTCAGCAAAAATAATGATAATAAGAAATCAGCCGAAAAGAAAGTTGAAATAGACCCGAAACCCCAAAGAGAACGTATTTGGACACACATCAAAGATATTTTTAAGAAAAAGTAGGATTTCTTTTGAACGTACTCATACACAAGAATCGTCTTCTGCAGGATGTTTATTGTGTATTAACAAAACATCCTAAAACAAAAAACCGGTTAAACTGCTGTTTTAGTCGGGGTAGCCGGATTTGAACCGACGACCTCGTCGTCCCGAACGACGCGCGCTACCGGGCTGCGCTATACCCCGCATTAAAAAAGTTCTGCGAATTTAATCTTTTTTATAAAAATCGCAAAAAATTTTATATCCCTGCACTTTTAATATGGTATTTTACTTTCATTTTTCTCCCAAACTCTGAATACTTCTTCTCCATTCAAATTTGCGATTTGTTTAAATACGATTTTTCTGCTTTTGGCGTCAAGAATAATTTCGTCATAAATATTTTTATCGCTGAAACCTGCCTGTGCAGCGTTGTGCCTGTCGCATGTATAAATTACACGTGAAATTCCTGCCCAATAAATTGCGCCAAGGCACATTGGACATGGCTCGCATGAACAATAAAGTGTACAGCCGTGCAAATTATGACTTTTAATGACTTTCGCTGCTTTTCTTATTGCAAGTATTTCGGCATGAGCGGTGGGGTCATGGTTAAGCGTAACCCTGTTTACGGCTTCGGCAATTATTGTGCCGTTTTTTGTAATTACAGCTCCAAAAGGACCGCATCCATGTCCTATTTTTTCTTTAGCAATTTTTATTGCTCTTAACGCCAGTTTTATGTCATCATCCATATTATATTTGCTTTTTTGTATTTTCAATCAATTCATTTTCCCACTAAGCGCATGTTCATCTAAAAATAATATCTTCAATAAGTTGTTTGCCAGCTTTTTCATTCAATTTGTTTTTAAGCGGATTTCTGAGCATTTGAAGTTCATTTCTTGCAACAGATGAATTAAGATGAACATAAAGAATATGGTTTTTTATGTAAAGTTTTGTTGTACGAATGCTTATAATCCTGCCCACAACTTCCTCCCATGAGGCAATCAACGATGTTTCGTCGAGTTTGTCATTAAGCCCCATTTCACTGACAAAATCTTTAATGGCTTCGGCAAGTGTTATAGTTTTACTTCGTCTCATTGTCTAAAGTACTAATGTGTATATATCTCTTCAATAATATTATTAGATATATTAAACAACTTATATTCAATATTGTGTAAGGCGAGTATATTATGTACCCTGTTGTAATGAGTGTCTGTAATAAAAATCTGCCCAAACATACTTCCACTAACAAGTTGTATAATTTGTTCAACACGTTCGGCATCGAATTTGTCAAAAATGTCGTCGAGTAGCAACATGGGTGCATATCCGGACATACGCTTTATATAGTCGAATTTTGCAAGTTTAAGAGCTGTAATAAACGATTTTTGTTGTCCTTGCGAGCCAATTGCTTTTATTGGAAATTCATTCATTTCAAAAGACAGATTATCCTTATGCACTCCAACGGTAGTATATTCTAAATATAAGTCTTTTTTCAGAGAATCGACTAATATTTTTTCAAAATCACCTTCGTTAAGGTGCGAAATATATTCCAGTTTAACCGTTTCTTTCGATGACGAAATAAGCGAATAATATTCCTGAAAAACGGGTTTCAGTTCATTAACAAGTTTTTTCCGTGCATCGTGTATATAATAACCATTTTTAATTAGTTGAGAGTCCCACACGGCAAGCATATCATTATCGATTTTGTTTGATGATTTAAAATCTTTTAACAGCTTGTTACGATGTAAAACGGCTTTATTGTACTGAAGAACCGAACTGAGATAAAGAGTGTTGTACTGGCTTATAATTTTATTCATAAACTTACGGCGTTCTTCACTGCCTTCGGTAATAATAGAACTATCGGCAGGCGAAATCATAACTACCGGATAACGACCAATATGGTCAGAGAGTTTTTTATACTCTTTCCCATTACGTTTCATTATTTTTTGCTTTTGAAAAGCGCAATAAATTTGATCTTCGTCACCGTTTTTTTTTATATCACCTTTAATAGTGAAATAATCTTCACAATTACGAATACTTACACTGTCGATACTGTTAAAAAAACTTTTGGTCAACGACAAATAATGAATTGCATCCAAAATGTTTGTTTTTCCAACTCCATTAGCACCAACAAAACAATTAATCTTTGAAGAAAATTCAATTTCAACAAGTTCATAATTTTTAAAATTATTAAGTATCAGGTTTTTAAGATACATTGAAAATTAATTGAATTGTTGATTAAACACTACCATAACATAATATTATTTGTTTGAACCGATACTCATGTAAATTTAGAAATCATTATTTGATTTGTCGTGTTTTTCTTTTAATGGAAATGCTATTGAGAGCAGTATGCTTGCCACCATTACAAACGCAATAAAATAAAGCGAATATTCAGGTTGGAAACCATATAGTTTTAGTTTTGAGTGAAATAGCAACTTGAACCCGACGAAAATTAAAAGAATGGCTATACCGGGTTTTAAGAATCGGAATTTATTAACCATGTTGGCCACAAGGAAGAATAGTGAACGTAAACCAAGAATTGCGAAAATATTTGAAAAAAATACAATAAACGGATCCATTGAAACCGCGAAAATTGCCGGAATTGAATCGAAAGCAAAAATAAGATCGGAGAACTCAATCATTAAAAGGACTAAAAAAAGCGTAGTAAAAAACAGTTTGCCATTCTCACGGAACCAAAAACTGTCTTTTGTATTTTCTGGATATATGTTGATATGCCGGCTGATAGCTTTGATAAACCACGAATCTTTTGGATTTTTTCCCTTTTTCTCTTTTTCGAAAAAAATCTTTAATCCTTGAAACAATAAAAATCCGCCGAAAACAAGAATTACCCATTCAAATTTATGAATAATAGCCACACCGGCGAAAATGAATACGAAACGTAAAACGATAGCACCCAAAATGCCCCAGAACAACACTAACTTGTAATTTTTCTGTGGTACCGAAAAACTTTGCAAAATCATCAGCATTACAAAAATATTGTCGATAGAAAGTGTTTTCTCAATAAAGTAACCTGAAATGTAGTTTACAGCTTGTGATTTTCTGTATTCTTTCAGCATTTCCTCAAAAGTATCGGTTTTAAATTCAAGATAAGGATTATACTTTCCTGCTATTTCCTGTAGTCGTTCCAGCGAATCTATTCCGTGTAAAAGATGGCCTAAATAAAGCAATACAAAATAAAACGATAGCCCCAGCGTTATCCATACTATACTCCATACCACTGCTTCGCGTATTGAGATAATATGTACCTTACGGCCGATAAAAAGTAAATCGATTAATAAAACTGCGATTATAAAAATCAGAAAAATTGCCGTAGAAATAATTTCAATACTCATTTTTTTAGACTCTCAATTCGTGTAACCCCTCCTGAAACAATAAACTTCATAACTTCTGCCGGAGAAAGTTCCAGTTTCTCAATCCTTTCTTTGGGGATCAAATATAATTCGCCTGAAAAATTATAAGTATGTGGAAAATACACGGCAGCCAAATCGCTCAAGTCAAATTCCGTTAAACTTTCATTGGTAATAAACCCGAGTTTCCATAAATTGTTTTCTCTATTGAAAAGGACCTTGACCGGAACGTTAAATTTCTTTTCTTTACCTACAAAAGCCGAAAAAAGATCGGTTAACGAAGAATAAAGAAGTTTTAAAATCGGAACTTTACGAATAAATTTTTCTGCAGTTTTTTTTATCGGCTTTACCAGTGCGGTTTGTCCAATAAACCCAAGTATTGTTAAACTGATAAAAATAACCACAATACCGAGCCCCGGAATATGGAACCCAATGAGTGGTTTTATTGTGTTTCCAAGCCAACCGTCAACTGTAACAAATATGGCATAAAGTATATAAACAACAATGGCAACCGGAGCAACAAACAATATACCTTTTAAAAAATAGTTTCCAATTTTTTTCATAATTATAATTTAACTGTTATAAATGTAGTTTAAAATGCATTAACAGGCTTGTTTTTATTACAATTGAATCTTCAAAAAATCAGTCATTCTTTTATAAAGATGCATTGTTGTGTTTCCTCCATTTATGTTGTGATTACGATTAGTATAAATAGCCATATCGAATTGAATACCGGCCTGTACTAATCTTTCAGTAAACTCAAAAGTATTTTGTGCATGAACATTGTCATCGGCTAATCCGTGCACAATTAACAGCCTGCCTTTAATATTACCGGCATTTTCAATAAGAGAATTTTCTTCGTACCCTTCTTTATTTTCATTTGGAGTACGCATAAACCGTTCAGCGTAAATGGTGTCGTAAAAACGCCAATCGGTAACAGGAGCCACTGAAATTCCGGCTTTAAAAATTTCGCCGCCTTTTTCCATGCTCATACAAACCACAAAACCACCATAACTCCATCCAAAAATAGCTATTTTGTTTTTATCCACAAATGGTAGTGTTCCGAGGTACTTTGCTGCTTCAATCTGGTCGTCAGACTCGTATTTGCCCAACTGCATATATGTTGCCTTTCTGAAATCTTCACCACGTGCTGCTGTTCCTCTGGGGTCAACACAGGCAACAATGAAACCCTCTTGAGCAATGTATTCTTCCCAGCCTACATTTTTCCACGAATCGGTTACTTCCTGTGAATTTGGTCCACTGTATTGGGTCATTAAAACCGGATATTTTTTTGAAGCGTCAAAATTGGATGGTTTCATCATATATCCGTTTAATTCAATACCTTCGTGTGTTTTAAAGGTGAAAAATTCTTTTTTAGGTACGTTAAAATTTTTAACTGTATTTTTTAGTACCGTATTATCCTGCAATACTCTTATTTGTTTTCCTTTGTTGTTTTCGTGTAGAGTAATTAATGTAGGCGTTGTATTGTTGCTGTAGTAATTTACATAGTATTTGTAATTTTTACTAAAAACTACACTGTTAGTTCCTGTAAGTGTAGAAATTTTGCCCGTTGTTTTAAGGTCAGAACTAATGAAATATATTTCGCGGCGTAGTGGCGATTCAGCTGCAGCCTGATAGTAAAATACTTTCTTTGTAGCATCGTATCCATAAAAATCAGTTACATCGAAATTACCTTTAGTAATTTGTCCCAGTTCAAATCCCTGTTTGTCGTATAAATACAAATGCGACCATCCGTTACGTTCGCTGTTTACAACAAATTTGCCATCATCCAGGAAAGTAAAGTCATCAAAAAAATTTGATGAAATATAACGGTTATTCTTCTCAGTAATTAGTGGACGTGTGTCGCCTGTATATGGGTTTGCATAAAAAATATCCAGTATATTCTGTAGGCGATTAAGGCGCATTACAACTAAATCATTACTGTTTGGAGCCCAATTTAAGCGGGGTATATAAAAATCTTTTTCTACTTCAATATTTACGGCAATGCTGGTTCTTGATGCAATGTCGTAAACCATTGCTTTCACATCTGGATTTTTTTCTCCGGCTTTAGGGTATTTAATGGTTTTTATATCCGGATACAGTTTGTTATCCACAAGTTCGGGTACTGCACCGGCAAACATGGTCAAGCTGTATTCGGCAACTTCGCTTTCGTCGAAACGCAGGTAAGCCAGAAATTTACTGTCGGGCGACCACCAAAATGCTTTACTTAGTCCAAATTCTTCCTCGTAAACCCAGTCAGATGTTCCGTTAATGATTTTGTCTTTTTCTCCATCGGTTGTAATCTGGCTTTCGCTGCCAAACCGAAGGTTTTTAATAAAAATATTATTACCGCTTACAAATGCAACACGATCGCCATCGGGCGAAAAAGTGGCAAGCTGTTGTGCTTTTTTTTCTGATAAAGCAGTTAATTCTTTAGTTACAGAATTCCATACATAATATTGGGCAGAGTATGAATGCCTGTGTTTTGCCTGAGTGTTGGTAATAAGTAATATTTTTGTTTCATCGGCACTTAATTCATAATCCTGGAAAGCCGAAATTGGTGCATTCTGTATTTTTGTTATATCGAAAATAACATCTACTTCTTCACCTGTTTTATAACTGTGCTTAATTATACGGGTACCCATATTATTAAGAGTTGTATAATGTTCGCCATCGTTCATAGAATTCATTCCATCAAAAGACTGTGTATAGAATGTACCTTTTATAAATAAATCATCAAGTGTGATTTTCTGATTGTTTTGAGCATAAACGAAAATGGAAACAAAAAACGATATAAGTATGATAACCGGTTTTTTCATGGAGTAAAGTTTATTTTTTATAAAAAATAACAAGAGTACAAAGTTATAAAAATTGTTGAGTAAGGTTAAAATTAAACCGATATGAAAATACTGTATTTCCCAAAATAAATTAAGAAACTGTTTTGAATTTACCGGATAAGTTTTTTTTGAAACCTTACCTTCTCCCAACTTATTCCTTACCCCCGCCGACTCCTCGGTTATGCTTTCCGGAGTTCCGGATACCCTGTTCGAGCCCTCAGTTATACTTTCCGAAGTTCCGGACACCCTGTTCTGCCCCTCGGTTATGCTTTCCGGAGTTCCGGACACCCTGTTCGAGCCCTCGGTTATACTTTCCGGAGTTCCGGATACCCTGTTCGACCCCTCGGTTATACTTTCCGGAGTTCCGGACGCCCGTTTACCCTGCCTTTTATTCACATTTATACTATTCATTATGAAAATAAAAAACCTGCATCTGAACAACCCCCTGCCCAGGCAATTAATAATTACA
>JAITWJ010000067.1 GCA_031285325.1 Bacteroidales bacterium | reverse complement strand
TTTGACCGGGTTTATTGATGTGGTACTCATGTATCTAATCTTTGGTTTTGCTAATACAAAGATAAATCAATAAGCCCTTTATTTTTACTTGTTTTGTTTACGTTGCAACAATGTCATTTGTAATTCAAAACAGTTTCTTAATTTTAAATATAAGAGAACAAATAAGTGTAAATATTTTAGGGGAACTATTTTGATGATAGTGTTTATGGGGGATTTTCTATTTTATAATTGGGTTTTTAAGCGTTATCATTTTTACAATTACCTGTATTTCTTTTATTTCATCAAGTTTTAGAAACCATACGGTAACACAATAGAAAACAAAACCCGAAAATGACATAACGATTAACGAAATTAAAGGTTTGTTTATTTGAATGGAAATAACCGATAAAGCAAAATACATACATGTTGATACAGCTAAATAAGGGAATATATCTCTTAAATGTTCCCATAATGTATAGCCAATCAGTTTAAAAACATAAAAAAATCCGATTGCACAGGCTAAGAATATACTTAACATTTGCCCGATGATAATTACGGTAATACCCCATCGCCAAGTAATTAGGATATTAATTATCAAAACAATTTTTGTAATAATTTCAAGCCTGAGAACCAAATTTGATTTTCCTTTTGTTTTCAGCACCTCGTTGTTTAATACCTGGAAAGGATAAAACAATCCTGCTAAACAGAACAATTTAAAATAACCGGAAGCAGGTAACCATTTCTCTGTAAGCACAACTTCTATCAATTCGTCAGCTACGGCTATTAATCCGATAAGTACAGGGAATGTTATAAAAACCATTGTTCTTAATGTTTTCCGAATAGCATTTTTTAATCTTTCATCACTGTCTTTTATTGTGGAAAAAACAGGAAAAACCACACGATTGAATATTTGCCCGATAGTTGTTACCGGAAAATCATGCAATTGAACAGCTCGAGTATAATAGCCCAAAGAAGTTACAGGGAACAATTTCCCAATAATGTTAAAATATAAATTTCGAAACACAGTGTAAAGTAAACCTGCTGCCAGCAGATTCGATCCATAACTGAAAAGTTGTTTCAATGCACTTAAACTAAATACAAACACCGGACGCCATTTATTAAAAATCCAAAGCAGTAGTGAAGTTACGAAACTCTTTACCAGAATCTGCATTACAAGCGCCCAAGCCCCCAAACCTCTAAATGCCATAATCAACGCAATAATACCGGCAATTATACTCCCAAAAATATTAACAACAGCCAATAATTTGAAATCTACTCTTTTTTGCAAATCAACTTGTTGTATAAGGCTAAACGAAATAATTAAAAAATTTAGGCAAATTACCCTGATTAGATTTATTAGGCGGGGTTCATCGTAAAATACTGCGATAAACGGAGCCAAAAAAAATAATATAAAATAAAGGATTAGACTAACAGTAATATTAAAATAAAAGACTGTGGAAAGATCGGTTTCGCTTAAATCATTTTTCCAAATCAACGCCGATCCGAAACCACTGTCAACAATAGTTTGTCCGATTGCGACAAAAATCAGAATCATTCCAACCAAGCCGTAATCAGCCGGAAAAAGGATACGGGTTATAATTATTCCAAATATAAACTGTATTCCCTGAGCGCCGATTCGTTCGATAGCGCTCCAAATTAAGCCCTTAACTGCTGTTTCTTTTAAATTAGCTGTACCAGACATTCATTGTATAAAAACAATTAATATAAACGGGAATGATAAATTAAAATGAATTGAATTATCTCAATTCAAACTTTACTTCGCCAATCATATTGCCATCAGCAAAAATATTAACGGTATATACTCCGGTAATTAACTCAGACTCGTTAGCGTTATCCCAAAAAATTGCAACCGGAAGATCAAGCCCTTCATAATTTACCTCACGCATAGCTGAGTACGGAATTCTTGTATCTTCAAATGGGAATCTGTCATCAGTCGACTTGGAAAGTAAAAGCTGGTCGGGACGCATAATTCGTACATATATGTTCTTTGCTCCTCGTCTGGCGCTTACATTTTTACCAAGTACAAAGTAAATTCTTATTTTCTCAGTACGCCGGGCAAATTTTGTTTCCTTGTCGCGGTCATTTAAGCCTTCTGCATGCATTTCACGTGCTTCCAACATTGCTGCTCTCTGGAGGTTTTGCTGTAACCGTTCTCTCTCTTGGCTTAGTTGTATATTTTCCGACTCAACTCGTCTGACTTGTTCTTTAACTTCAACATTTTCGGCCATCAGCTGCTCGTTTCTCCTGTTCAACGAATCGATCTGAACAACAAAATCACGCATAATACCACGTAAGGTATTAACACTGTTTTGATATTCAGTAATTTTCTGCAAACTTATTTTCTTTGTTTGCTCAACTTCTAAAAGCAAGTCTTTTACTTTAGACTGGGCAAGCATCAACTGTTCATTAATAGTATCGTTTTCGGTACGCAGCAAATCGTAATCAGATGCAATCTGGTTCAGTTCAACCTGAATAGAATCTTTCTCGGCTCTTAATTCTGAAACAATAACTCGGTATTCACTTTTTTGAATAAGCAACAAAACAACCACAAAAACAAGAATCGCTGATAAAACAATTACAATTATATTATTGCGCTTCATCGTAGTTTTCTGATTATTATCGGTATATGAACTATCCATAATAAAAGTTTATATGCAGGTGAAATAACACACAAAGTTAACAATTTTTATTCCGGTACAAGTTAATAAAATTTGACATTCTCGATTTTATATTAAACATTATTTATGTTATACCGATTTATATAGTTGATTGATTGCAAAAACACACTGTTTAAATCATTGTGCATAAGTCAATTATATTGCCGTTTGTTTCACTCCGTCAATATTATAACTTTTTAATACCGCCCTTAAAGTGCCGGCCTTCATATCGAATTCAAGTAAAACAGGTATCTTATTTTCTTTAGAAATATACAATTTAAGACCATCGGAACGATTAAGTAACTTGCCTTTGTCAACAATAGGAGATAAAATATAGCAATCAATTTTACCTAAATCGGTATCTATTTTTTCTTCACCTGAATATTTAACAGTTATATCCGAAATTTTATCAGCGTGGTATGTTGGCAGAGAAACTGTATATCCTTTTTCAATATCATCGAACATATGTTTGTTTACAAAATAAAAAAATACGGAAACAATATCAACAAGGTTTTTGGGAACTGCCTGCCAACCTGTCCGTTGACTGTCAATAGAGTCAACATCGTGATAAAAAAGCGTTTCGTTATACCATCTGTATTTTTTTTCCTTTATGTTCCTGATGGCTTTTAATGGCAGCATGGTTTCAGCGTCAACGGTCGTTTCATAAATATCATAAACATTGAACAATACGTTGGTAACTCCTGTGGTTTGGCCTATTAAGTAGTAATGAACAGCATTTTTATCGTTAAATTTAGTATCGCTTATTATAAGACTTGCTTCTCCGCCTTTAATAATTCCAAATTTAAGATCGTATTTTATTTCTTCTTTTTTTGCCGATACTCCTACAACGAACATCAGTATAAAAAGAGCTATACCAGTAATTTTTTTCATTTAAGTATTTTATTTTTCGGTACCGTTGCCACAAAATCTTTTAAATAAAAAGGTTCGAAATAAGCAACATCTTCAAATTCTTTTCTGTTGTATTTTCTTTCAGCCATATCTTGCATAAACCGTGCCGAAGTTTTTAACGGTCCTGAGAATAATGCGTTACTATGAACAAGGTGGTTCTTACATTTTTCTGCCCCATTACCGAAAAACAATATTTTGTTATTTTCAAAATATCCCGAAAATGATTTTTCGTCAATAATTTCAGCATGAACCTGTCGTACAGTTTCGCCGTTTTTATCATACAACGCCGTATAAACTTCCATACGCTTGGCATCAATCATAGGGCAAAGCAAAACATTGTTATCTGTATAAAGTGATATAAAATTGTTAATGTTTCCGGCAGTATAATCGGCCATAACATCAAGTGTATTTAAAGCTATAAGCGGCTTTTCAAGTGCATAGCATATACCTTTTGCTACCGAAACACCTATACGAAGCCCTGTGTATGAACCTGGCCCCTTACTTACAGCAACCGCATCAATATTTTTTACACTCAATTTGCTTTCTTTAAATATTTCATCAATAAAAACGGTGAGTAAAGCAGAATGATTCATCCCTTGATTGTTTTCTTTTTCAAAAAGTGATTTACCATTTTCTGCCAACGATACAGAGCAAACTTCTGTTGATGTTTCAATATTTAAAATAACAGCCATTTATTATTTTCTTCAAACTACACAAAAATAAAAATAGTTTTTAATCCGTATCGTTTTATTTGTTATTATAAAAACCGGAGTACTACATAAATAACAGTGGGGTTTATTTCTAACATAGGATAAAAATGAAGAAAGTGCAATTTGAGCGTTTCTCTGTAAAATGTAACGGTTACGGGTAAATCTCATTAAAGCACAAACATAATTTAAATGTGAAATGAGCAGTATTGAAATATTTAGTTTACAAAGGAAATTATTTATTGGTTTTTTCTAACTTGCGTCTTTAATATTAGAACAGGTACAGTATGGGAAACGACAATACTAAAAAGTTTGGTACTGCACCAGTATTTTTTACTGCAATTTCTACAATACTTGGTGCAATTTTGTTTCTCCGTTTTGGATACGCTGTTGGAACACTTGGCTTTTGGGGTGTTATCCTTATAATTATTTTGGGACACCTGGTTACAATTCCAACATCATTAGCTATCTCAGAAATAGCTACCAATAAAAGAGTTGAAGGAGGTGGAGAATATTTCATCATTTCACGTTCGTTTGGGTTAAACATTGGTGCTACCATCGGCATTGCTCTTCTCATGTCTCAAATTGTCAGTGTCGCTTTTTACGTTATCGCTTTTACCGAGTCTTTCGAATTCCTCTTTGATCTTCTTAAAGAAAAATTCAATTTTATCCTTCCACGCCAAGCTATTAGTTTAGTTACAATGTTTATGCTAACTTTTCTGATTGTAAAAAAGGGAGCTAATCTTGGTGTTAAGGCATTGTATTTTATTACCGCAATTTTAATGATCTCGCTGATTTTCTTTTTTTTAGGAAAACAAAGCTATGCTGAATATTCAGTTTTTAATTTTGAAAATACCCAATTTCGAAACTCGAAAGACTTTTTTGTTGTATTTGCAATTATTTTTCCGGCATTTACAGGGATGACTGCCGGTGTCGGACTTTCGGGCGATTTAAAAAAACCTTCACGGTCAATTCCTTTAGGCACAACACTGGCCACAATTTCGGGAATGATAATATATTTTTTTGTAGTTTATAAACTTGTAAAATCGGCCTCGAGTGAAGATTTACTTCAGCACCAGTTAA
>JAITWJ010000050.1 GCA_031285325.1 Bacteroidales bacterium | reverse complement strand
CTGCCCTTGCAGGCGCTCACAGGCGCGAACACTCCGGTTTGTTTCCCGATTCGCAGGCTCGCGGTTCGCAATAACGAAACAACCCATTGTACATTGTCAATTGTTTTGCTGTGTTTCCTGAAATCCAAACCGGTTTATATTGTACTACATGCGTTTCAATGCCTGTTTAATTACGTTTTCAACAGTAATTCCGGGTTGTTCCTGTATAATTTTAGAAACTACATTTTCGGTATCCTTTTTAGCAAATCCAAGCATTAGCAGTGCAGATAATGCTTCATTCCGTACAGGACTGTCTGTTATAAATAAACTGTGAGTATTTTCCTGATATTTTCCGAGTTTGTCTTTCAGGTCGATAACAATTCGCTGGGCTGTTTTGATGCCTATTCCTTTAACGCTTTTTAAAGCAGTAATATTTTCTGTAGCAACGGCAGCAACAATTTCGTCGTAACTGAGCGACGACAGCATCATTATTGCCGTGCCGGCTCCTACCCCATTAACTGATATAAGGTTCCGGAACAGGTCGCGTTCGTTTTTTTCAGCAAAACCGTAGAGAACATGGGCGTCTTCGCGTACAGCAAGATGTACGTAAACTTTAACTTCATTTTTATCGTTAAGTTTTGAATACGTATTTAACGAAATATTGATGGAATAAGCTATTCCTCCTGCTTCGACTGCAATTCTTGCCGGATTAATTTCTGCAACTTTCCCTCTGATAAATTCGTACATTCTGAAATATTTTACACTGTTTGTTCATCAATGTATGCAATATCAATACTCTCGTCTTCTTGATTGGGATTAACATCATACTTGCGCAGAGAGTTTTTAGTTATCTCTTTGTAAATTTTACGGTTCTTATATACATCTATGGCTAAGTAGAGTGCCTGCAGAAACGATTCGGGCGATGCTTTGCCTTCACCGGCTATATTGTATGCTGTGCCGTGTGCCGGCGAAGTACGTATATACGGCAATCCGGCAGTATAATTTACGCCGCGGCCAAACGAATCCATCTTAAATGGTATAAGCCCCTGGTCGTGGTACATTGCCAGTACTGCATCGAATTTCATGTAATCGTCTGAACCAAAAAAACCATCGGCAGGATATGGCCCCAACGCTATAATGCCTTCTTTTCGTGCCTGGTCGATAGCCGGAATAATAATTTCCTTTTCTTCGGAACCCAAAAGGCCGTTATCGCCGGCATGCGGGTTAAGCCCAAAAACAGCAATGCGTGGTTTGGTAATAGAAAAATCCTGCTTTAGCGAACGGGAAATTATGCGTATTTTATTTAAAATAATTTCTTTTGACAGATTTTGCGACACCTGCGAAATGGGCAGGTGTGTGGTTACAACGCCAATCTTCATTGTTTCTCCTACCATGAGCATGATGTAATCGCCGGTCTTGAACTTTCCGGCTAAGAATTCGGTATGCCCCGGAAAATTAAAGCTGTCGTTTTGAATATTGTCTTTATTGATTGGAGCTGTAACCAGAGCATCTATGAGTCCTTTTTCAAGATCTGAAGCGGCCGCATCTAACGACATGTATGATGACCGGCCGGCTATCTTTGTCGATTTTCCAAACTCAACCTTTGTATCCTCATCTACACAGCTTATTATGTATGCTTTCTGCGACACTGCTTCATTAGGAGATTTTATGTGATTTAAAATCTGGTCTTCTATATTCAGCGCCTTACGATGGTAAGCAGCTACTTTTGGTGAGCCATAAATAATTGGCGTACACATTTCAAGAATTCGCGAATCGGAAAGTGCTTTCAAGATTACTTCATAGCCAATTCCATTAATATCACCGTGTGATATTCCAATCTTTATTGTATTTTGTTTTGTCATTTTCTAATTATTTTCAACTTATAGTAGAAATATTCTTCTGGAAAATATGGTAATGTTAACGTTTTATTGATTCTTTCAGAAAGTTATAAAGCAGCCTGATGCCGAAACCTGTACCGCCTTCAGATCTATATGCGTCTTTTTCAAAAAGGAACGAAACACTTGCTGCATCAAGATGTATCCATTTATAATCTGTAAAATGTTCAAGAAATTTTCCGGCAGTAATTGATTGTGCTTCCCGTATTCCAAGGTTGTTCAAATCGGCAATTTTCGATTTCAGTGATTTTGCATATTCATCCCACAGTGGAACTTCAATAATCCGCTCGCATGTTTCAAAACCTATTTTCTTTAATTTCTTTATGTTCTCTTTTGAATTGCCCATTCCCACAATGGCGTGCTGTCCGGCAACAATTGCGGCTGCACCTGTTAATGTTGCAATATCAATAACCAGTTCAGGGTTAAACTTCTTTGCAAAACTCAGTGCATCGGCAAGAATAAGACGCCCTTCTGCATCGGTGCTTTTAATTTCTACTGTAGTACCATCAAACATTGTAATTACATCGCCCGGCACATAGGCGTTTCCATCAGGACGATTATCGGTAGCCGGAATAAGGCCAATTACATGAACCAGCAGTTTATTTTTTGCGGCAGCATAAACAGTAGCTGCCGCAACAGCGCCACCGGCCATGTCGCTTTTCATATAATCCATCGACTTTTGCGTAGGTTTTAAACTCAGCCCACCTGTGTCGAAAACCACACCTTTACCAACCAAAACAACAGGGTCGGAATTTATAGCATTTTCCGGTTTCCATTCAATAACAGTAAATGTTGGCGGATCGATACTGCCTTTGTTTACAGCAAGCAATCCTCCCATTTTTAAAGTTTCAATTTTACTCTTGTTAAAAATTTCAACTGCAAAACCGGCTTCTTTACCCATTTTTGAAATTTCTTCAGATAACTTTACAGCGCTTAAATACGAAAGCGGCTCGTTTACTAAATCGCGGGCATAAAATACAGCCTGTATAAGGTTTAACATTTCGTTAAACTGATTTTCGGAAACCGTTTCATCGAGTATAAATATTTCATCTAAACTGAAACAGTTTTTTTCTTTTTTGTACTTTGCAAAGGTATATTGCGAAAGCAACAGGCCTTCCAAAAAACTTAAGGTTAACTTAGTATGGCTAAGGTTTACAATTTGTACCGACTTTATATTTTCTACTTTCAGTACATCGAAAAGTTTTGATCCGGCTATGCGGGCTGCTTCTGTTTTAAGGTATGATTCCCTGTCGATTATTTTTTCGAAAAATAAGATGCAGGGATATTTGTAAACTGTGCAATTATCGTCTTTCTCAAGTTTATTTTTCAGATATATAAACTCGCTCTCATTTAAAAGATTTTCCGGTAGTTGTTCAGGATTATCTAACAGTATTGCAACAGAATTGTTTTCCTTTAATGTTGTAATTTTAGTAAGTTTAGGCAGCATAATGTTTTTTTGCTAAAGTAGTATAATTAAACCTAAAAGTTTACAAATCTATAAACTATATAATGTGTAGCTCGAAAAAAACAATTATTATAAATTAACTGCTGTATGTTTAATATAACAGTAACCTGTTTGTAATGTGCAAAAAGCCCTGCAAGCTGTTAAACCTGCAGGGCTTTTAGAAAAAGAGTTACAATAAAGTTATCTGTCTAAGATTATGGTGGCACAATAAGGAGTATATAGTTCCTGTCCTATCTTCTCTGCAGGAAATACTTCTCCATTAAACTCAACGCGATAACATTCATGGTAAAAACTTCTACCTTTATCGGCAACTTTACCTTCTGGTTCCCAATAAGTAATAATTTCACGAGGGACATAATCACCAAATATATGCATACTTGTAATTTCAAAGAAAACCTTTTCAGGCATTACTCCCAAATCATTAATATTCGGATCAGTAAGATATGATTCAAATCCAAGATAATAGTAATCTGATACCTTGCTTATTTGAACACCACTAACAGTCCTGTAATGGCTCCCAAAACGAAATCTATGTTTAAAAATATCTTCATTGATTATTGCGCCGTAAGGCTTACCGTTATCACAATACTCAGGTTCAATACAGTTTATTAAATCATTACCCAATGTATCTCGAAAACTCAATATTAAAGGATAACAATGCGTAATTGGTTCCTGAGAAACCATCCATTCGCATGAGGTTGTTACTAATGCTAAAAACAATACATGCAATACTAATTTTAGCCGGTTCATAATAATCTATGTTTAATCTCTCAATTTATTATTTATGCCATGTGATTTTTTATTGCCCAAGTTTATATGTTAACCCTAAAGCTAAATTTAAGGTGGTACCAAACATTAAGTAAGAAGCTCCTCTCGTAAATATCATCATTTGTTCGTTTCGCAGTTCAGCGTTAAGTGTAAACTTTGGTAATAGTTTAATGTCGATACCCGCACCCAATAAGGGAGCAATTTGATTATGAACTTGTGTTTTTGCGATATCATTAATAATAACAGAATATGATCTTTTATAATGTTCTCTACCAATACCAATAAAAGGATAAAACACAACTGTTCTGTTACGATTTGAAGGCAATAAATGAGCATATACGTTTACGTTATACCGATTTATATAACTACCATTATTACGCCAATAATCAAATCCGGTAACTAAACGGATACGATTGCTTGCATTATATAAAATCTTAGTACCGACACCTCCTTTACTATACCCTAATCCAGAGCCAACAGCCAAATAAACTCCCACAGCCATATCGCCTTTTTCCTGTGCGTTGGCATTAATACTTATTGTTACAACAGCTACAAACAGGCATATCAACTTTATTTTTTTCACAAATTTATCTGTTCAGATTTACTTACTGATATAAAAATTTTCCCTGTGGCTTATAAAATTATAATTACTGGATGTTCGCGGACTGTAAACATTATTAACATACCAGCCATCACCATTGCCATTACCATCGCTATCTCTCCATCCCCAGTTCATGTAAAATTGTTATAACTTGTAATAGAAAGTCCCGGATTAGAAGGAGTATAATAACCATAATTGCCGTATGAACTGCCGTTCCAGAATTCAACAAAATACTCTAAGGTATTTGAAGAATAATCTATTCCCGAACAAACCCAATAATGGCCTTCGCCCAAAAGATCTAATGGGCTGGGAAGAGGCCAATTCTTGTCATTACCAACCATAATAACCGGATTTTCATTAAGTAGCTGAGATGTCAAGGCAGAAATGTTATGAGTTGTAAGGTTAACAGTATAACCCATATTGATTAACCCGTTTTTCACAGCACGCGGCGTTGCCCACGAAAATGTTCCCAAGTGTAAAAGCCCATAGTGCATGTTTACTTTGTCCGCTGCATGCTTTATCAGGGCTTTTACTGAGTTGGTAGTATTATTATTCAGATCAAGTGCGTTAGGTAGATCATACCAATCTACAGTATAACCATTATTACTTACAATGTCAGGATGCCTATGGTATTTTATTTTGTACATTACAATATGTTTTTAAAGTTGAAAAATTAAACAAAATATTTTTCAAAAAAACATTTTCAATACATTGAATACTGATTTTATTTATATGCTCCCGCCTTTTTTATCAGGAGCAAACCTCAGTGCCGCTTCTTGGAAAATAAATAAAAACCATAATAAAAGTTTAAGTTTAATTTCGAGTAAAAATAAAAGTGGGTTTTGTAATATCCAAGAAAAAAATATCAGATTCCAACATATTAATATCAGATTCTCGCAATTTCTTGTATTTTCTTAAAATAAACCGTGATTTTGAATTTTTCATGGTATAAAAATTATTTTTTAAAATGGAAAATATCAAAAAAACATAATTTTTTCTATATTTGATTGTGATGTAAATTCTCACAAACAAAAACAAAAGAATATACCGAATACGGCAAAGCCTTCTGAAAACGCCGGCAAATGCGGCCTCTGAAACCAAATATCTGAATTGAAAAAACGATACGTACCGTTTGGACAAAACGTACATACGCTTTACTCAAACGGTACGTATCGTTTTCTATACTGCTCCGGTACGATTGCATAATTCATCCTGGCGAAGTTGATTTTACAGCCGGTGTGGATTAACCAATAATTGAAAAAAGGTTATTAATACGCATTAATTGCTGTTTAAATGCTTTTGCCTTTTAAGTCTTTTAAATACACAAAAATGGTTATAAACAAAGGTTCAAAAACAACCTTATAAATAGTCTGTAAAGTTGTTTTGAACCTTTATTTTACACTTGTCTTTTCTTGATTACTTTGCTTTGGATATCAATTTTTTAAATCTGCTTTGTGCCTCATAAACAATTGGCGAAGCAACAAAAATTGACGAATAGGTTCCAACACCAATACCAACAAGAAGGGCAAAAATAAATCCTCTTATATTGGCGCCGCCAAAAATAAATATAACCAACAATACTACAATAGTAGAAAACGATGTATTTATAGTACGGCGAAGTGTGCTGTTAATAGCATTGTTTATATTTAAATCCAGTTCACGTTTGGGATACAATTTCAAGTACTCACGAATACGGTCGTAAACAATAACTGTATCGTTAATAGAATAACCAATTACAGTAAGAATTGCAGCAATAAAAGCCTGGTCTATTTCTAACGAAAAAGGCAACACTCCGTGAAACATGGAAAAGACTCCAAGTGTTATTATGGCATCGTGCGCCAACGATAAAACACCTCCCAACCCGTATTTCCAATTGCTGAACCGCAACATTATGTACAGGAAAATCATTATTAGAGAAAAAATAATAGCAATTGCAGCATCTTTCTTAATATCGTCAGATATAGTAGGCCCCACTTTTTGCGAACTTAGCCTGTAATTTTCGATAAAATTCTGGAACGAAACATTATCGCTTATTAAACCATTTTCTACCAAGCCTCTGTACAAACTCTCTTCAACTTCATTATCTACATTTTCCGATAAATCGTCAATTTTGTATTTGGTTACAATACGAACCTGATTGTCTGTTCCAAATGTTTTTACTTCAGGAGCTGATCCAAATACATCAGCAAGAGCACTTTGAACATCAGCAACTTCTACGCTTTGGTCAAAACGAACATTGTATGTACGCCCGCCTTGGAAATCAACACCAAGGTTGAAACCACGTACAAAAAAAGATAAAATTGAAATTATTATCAGTATTCCGGAAATGACATAAGAAATTTTACGCTTTTCAAGAAATTTAACTTTTGGCGCAACCATCCAGTTAGCTGTAATTTTCGAAGTGAAAGTTATATTTTTTGAACGTTTCAACTGCCATTCAAAAATTAAACGCGTAATGAAAATTGCCGTGAATAAAGAAGTTACGATACCAACCATTAACGTAGTAGCAAAACCTTTAATGGGCCCTGAACCGAAAATGTAAAGCACAATACCTGTAAGGAAAGTAGTAACCTGACCGTCGATAATTGCTGAATATGCGTTTTTATAACCATCAGAAATCGCTAATCTTATACCTTTCCCTGCCCTGATTTCTTCTTGTATTCTTTCATAAATAATTATATTGGCATCTACAGCCATACCCATGGTAAGAACAATACCGGCAATACCCGGTAAAGTTAGTACAGCCCCAAGTGACGCCAAAATACCGAATATGAAGAATAAATTAGCAAGCAAGGCTATGTTAGCTGAAAAACCGGCTTTTTTGCTGTAAAAGAAAAGCATATAAGCCAATACCATCAAAAATGCAAAAAGGAATGAATACATACCAGCCGTAATAGATTCCTTTCCGAGAGAAGGGCCAACAAATTGTTCTTCCACTATTCTTGCAGGGGCAGGCATTTTTCCTGATTTTAGAATATTTGCAAGATCGCTTGCCTCCTCAATACTTTCGAGTCCTGTTATACTTGAACGACCTCCTGAAATTTCATTAATAACATTCGGATATGAACGTACGTAACCGTCAAGAACAATAGCAATTGATTTTCCGACATTTTCCTTAGTCAAGCGTTGCCATGTTTTAGCACCTTCGGCGTTCATGCTCATTGAAACTTCAGGAGTAGAACCTATCTGGCTGAAATCCTGTCGTGCATCGGTAATAACATCGCCTGTGAGCGGTGCACGACCATCATGAGTAGTTACTTTAATAGCAATTAACTGGAAATAATTTCCTGTAACATCAACTGAATTTGCAGTCCAGAAAAACAGCATATTTCTCGGGAAAATATTTTTTATCTGCGGCATGTTAAGGTACTGGTTTACTTTCGCAGTATCCTTGGAATGGGATATACCCACAACAGGACCTCTAAGAAGTTGACCTGCCTGATCTGTATTCGAGTTAAGAATATAAAAAAGCGGATAATCGTTTTTGAAATCCTCCATGTTATCTATAACAGTACCTGTAGAATCGGTAGTTGAATATGATTCAAGTTCCGAGAGAAGCGAACCTGTCTGCATTGTGTCGGGAACAACATTTCCTTCAATATCTTCTGCAACACTTACTTCTTCAGAACTGTCAGCAACAGCAACACTGGATTCAATTTCTTTAATTCTCTCGTTGGCCAGTACCAAGTACTGGTATGCTTCCATATTATCGTATGTTTCCCAAAATTCGAGCATTGCAGTCCCTTGTAAAAGATTTCGAACCCTTGCCTGGTCTTCAACACCAGGCAGCTCAATAAGGATACGGCCTTTGGTTTGCAGTTGTTGAATATTAGGTTGTGCAACTCCAAAACGGTCGATACGAGTACGTAATATGTTAAATGAATTGTCGATTGCTGCATCGGTTTCCTGACTGATGATTCTCAAAACATCACTATTCGACGAGTTAAAGTTAATACGGTCGCGCAATTCGAGTGTATTAAAAATTGATGCCAATTTAGCATTCGGATCAATTTCTTGAAATGCCTGTCCGAAAAGTGTTACAAAACTTTCCTGACTCAATTTTTGCATTTCCGTTGCACGTGCCAATGCTGCATTAAAGGTAGTATCAGGGTTATAATTCGATAATGCCCTTATTAAATCAACAACCGAAACCTCAAGGGTAACGTTCATTCCTCCTTTGAGGTCAAGTCCGAGATTCATCTCGAGTTCTTTAACTTCTTTGTAGGTAAACTTTTTTATCCCGATAAAATTATAAACCACTTCACTCGAAATAGAGTCAAGATAAATATACTCAAGATCAGGATTCCCTTGTGCATATTCAATAGCGTCTTTTTCAATTTGTTTGGCTTTCCATGTAAACGAAAGCTGATATAAACAAACTAAAGCTAAAATAATTGCAAATGTTAAAATTGCACCTCTGTTTTGCATTTTGATATTTGTTTTTAATAATTAGAATTTTACGAAAAAATATTGAGTTCAAAAAAACTTCATACCACAAATTTAAATTTTGTAGCGAGTGTTATTACAATCAAGAATTGTATGGAACGTCATCGGATGAACTATGAAAATAATTCCTGAGTCCTAAAAAATGAGAGGTTAAAATGACCGGTTTGTTAAAATTTTCGACTTCGCATTTTAATAACTGATAATTTTTTAATTGGTGGTATTTTTGAATCAATTTATTGTGTAACTGCCGCACAAATTTACGGATGGATATTTTTTGCATAACAACTTTCGTACTAAATGTTATAGTGCTTTGGAAAAAACAAACAATACGCGGCTCTCCGGCATGGCTTTTTTGTGTGTTTCCAACAATTTCAATCGATCCTTTTTTTTCCAAATAGTTGTCAAGAATAAAAGTAAAACCTAAAAAAATTACAAAAATGAATAATCTTAATAATTGCTTTTTCGATATTTTTACCCTAATGTTCACTACTTAATTTTTAGACGGGCAAATATACTTAATTTGTTTAGGTCAACAAATGAGCAACGGGTAATTTGGCGATAATTCATAATTTTTAAAAATGCCATGTTTATTTACTCATGATTCCTGTGTTTCATAAATTATGGATAAGGTATTTACAAAAAGTTAATACGCTAAAGTAAGGGTCTTGTATTTGTAATTAATAACTGCTTTGTATTTGAGTAAAACGTCGCTGCCTATTAATCCACAAATACTTGTGCGTGTTATCGTTCTACGATAAAATTCGTTAATGTGCGTAAGATCGAACAAAGCAACTTTTTGGTTTTCTATTTTATATTTTCCAAGTATAAAAGGCCGCATAACAGCGTACCTTGACAACATGAGTCCTTCGCCAATACCAACTGATTGTACATCTTCACAATTTTCTTCCAAAACATAGTACTGTTCAAGATTTTTATCGAAAACAGTTTTCGAAGCTCCGGTATCTAAAGCCCAGCAACCAATATTCTCATCAAGAAACTTGCCTGTTACAATAAGGTGATAATTTCCTTTTTCGAGTTCAATAACCTGCAACGGTATTTTAATTTTCATATAAACTGTAAATCATTCCTTTTGAAGGTTTCTAAAAACTCAAAATATCTTACTTCTAAACTGGTGAATAAGTTTAGTAAGGTAATTCAATACTCGAATATATAGGCTTGGTATTTTTTACAGAATGTTCATTCCGTCTAAAACGTCCATTACATGTTTTACCGAGTTTGCCGAATCAACAAGTAATTGCTGTTCTTCTTTATTCAGGGCCACCTCAATAATCTGTTCAACACCGTTTTTACCCAATTTAACCGGTACACCTACAAACACATTGTTTAAACCATATTCGCCTTCCAATTTCACACAGCATGGAAAAATACGTTTCTGGTCTAAAACAATTGCTTCTACCATTTGTGCTGCTGCCGAGCCAGGGGCGTACCATGCCGATGTTCCCATAATATTGACTAATTCGTTTCCGCCTATTTTTGTGCGTTCTAAAATAGAATTCAGTTTTTCTTCATCAATAAGTTCGGTAATCGGAATACCTGAAACTGTCGTATAACGCGGCAGTGGCACCATAGTATCGCCATGTCCGCCCATTAACAGTGCCTGAATATCGCGTGGAGAAACATCTAATGTTTCGGCTAAGAAAGAACGGTAACGGGCTGTATCGAGAATACCGGCCATACCCATTATTTCATTTTTCGGTTTTTTTGATATAATGTAAGCAGCATACGTCATTACATCTAACGGATTAGTAACAATAATAATTTTGGCTTTCGGCGAATATTTTAAAACGTTTTCTGTAACACTTTTTACAATTCCTACATTTGTTGAAATTAAATCGTCGCGACTCATCCCTGGTTTACGCGTAATACCTGATGTAATTACCACAACCTCCGAATCAGCAGTTTTAGAATAATCGTTGGTACATCCAACCAAACGGGTGTCGTAATAATTGATAGGGGCTGTTTGCCATAAATCGAGAGATTTTCCCTCCGAAATTCCTTCCTTAATATCAATTAACACTACTTCCTGAACAATATTTTTTCCGGCTATGATTTGTGCACAGGTAGAACCTGCATTTCCGGCACCAACAACAGTTACTCTCATTATTATAACGGATTTATATTAATTATTATACAGTTTTCAAAAAAATATTTACACTCATTATACCTTCGATTGCTTTGTTCCCCGCAATAACACGCTGAACAAAACAGTAAACGCGCCATTGCGGGGAACAAAATAACATGTAAAGCTACAAAACAAAATATGTTTTAAAACATATTTCCAAATATAATTGACTTTGACGATGTTTAAAAATATAAGCAACAAAATCACCGATAGTTAACATTCTTGTAAAGCCGTAATATATTTTTTGAACAATCGGGCTATACAAATACCACTATCTGTGTTTATTAATATTTCTATAATTTAATGTTAAAAAACCTTACAGAATATGCATAACCCGATGTAGAATATACAGTACTCCATGTAGAATACTGCATATTCATTCAATAATATTATAAATTTAATGTAAAATATTTAAAATTCAATCAAGAATATTGTATATTCTATATGAATACTGCATATTAAATCAAGAATATCGTATATTCCATATAGATATTGCATACGCATTCAAGAATATTGTATATTCAGTGTGTAACATTGTATATTCTATTAAGAATTTCATGTATTCTATATAGAATATTGCATATTCATCCAAGAATATTATGTATTACATGTAGAATGTAATAATATTCTGATAAAACTTGTGATATTCACTGTTGAAACAGTAACAAATTTTATTAAAAAACCTGTTACCAGTTCCTTTCCGTCATATATCTTTCAAACTCTGCTTCTGTCATAGGTAATTCGCCATGATAGCTCTTAACAAATTCAAGAAAGTCTTTTCTGATTTCGTCAGACCACTGACTGTCAATTTGCCCGGAGGTATATTTTCCTTCCTTAAGACGTTGCCAACCAAATTCATCACGTATTTGGGTTACTTCTGATGTAGTAATTACCTCTTCAACAAGATGTGCAGGGATAAACAACACGCCATGACTTTTTGCAAGAACTGCATCTCCTGGAAGTACGGTTGCATGGCCAATCCGGATAGGGGCATTTATTGAAGTAAGCATCATTCTTTGCAAAAACGATGCGTCAATTCCTTTCGACCAACTATTAAACCCGTCGATCATTTTCATTCCTTCAGGGTCGCGTACTGTCCCGTAAACAATAATCCCTCTTTTCGATTTGGCATAAATGGCATTTGCAAGATTATCGCCAAGTATAGGACCGTCTTCTACTTTTTTGTATGAATCGGCCACATAAACATCTCCATCTTTCAAAATATCGATAGGCCATGAATTTGTTGGCGGATCTGTCCTTTTTTCAATTTTACCCTGAGCCTTTACCCATTCGTCAAGATCTGGCCTGAGCGGCATATATTGAGCGGTTACCACGCGGCCGGTCATGGCACTATCAGGGAATAGCACAGTCCACGAACCTTCGAACTGGTTTTCATAACCTCTGTTGCGTAAAACCGACCATGCTGCTTCAATGGCCACTTTTTTGAGCCTTTCCAGCATTTCATCCGATACTTTAGGCCTTCCATCGGGGAAACGTTCTCCCTGCCAAAGCGATGTAATTGCCTTAATTTGCTCGGGTGTTGAACCTACATTTTGAGCATAAACAACTGAACTTAAAAGAATAATGAAACAAAATAAAATTAATTTTCTCATGTTATTTTAATTTAATGAATTTGTGTAAAACCCAAATATAGATAAAATTGTATTTTTAAGCCATGAAAAAATTAAAAACCGAATTTATAATTAAGTATTGCATATTGTATTTTATAGCTGTTTCAATACTTTTTGCAGTATCGAACGCCAAAGCTCAAACACACGAACATGCTTCTTACATTAATACGGTAGCCGCTGGATTCGGTTTCAGCTTAGGTAACAACAACGGAATTTATTATTCTTATTCAGCCGAATATACGAGGTTAATTAAAAACCGGCTGCGTTGGGGATTAACAGCATCTTTCAACAACAATATGGGAACTCATACAGCGTATGACTTAAATACATCTGGGCCAGGCCCATACAAAAACCCATACAGGAACACCATTGATATGGACATTTCCACACTTATTGGAATGATATACTACGAACTTCCGGCAACCAGGTGGCTTGCATTCCGTAGCGGTGCAGGGCTTGGTATCGGATATCACTCGATCAAGAAAGCTGATACCGATATTTATAATGATAAAATTGCGCCTTACATACAAATGAAACTGCAATGGGTATTGCGTCCATGCAAAAGGATGGAAATTTGCTTTGCCCCTCTATTGTTAGGTCCCTCTACCGTAACTGTTGCCCCATGGGTATTCGGGGTGCCCAGCGACAAAAAACTTCTTACCCGTTTCGATTTGTATCACATACAGATAGGATATAAATTCTAAAGAATAAATACGTAAAATAACAGAGGCGAGTTCAGTGTTTAACCCTCAAATTTGCACTTTAATGTGTAAAATATACTCTCACGGAATATTTGAAACAATATTTGCATGATTAACAGTCTGTCGAAAATTCACGACACTAACAGAATTGAAAAAATGTTATGTCATAGAGTTTTAATCTTAATTGGGAATGTATCCGCTTTCACTGATTACACGCTTTCCGGCATCGGTCTGCAACCATTCGTACAGTTTGTATGCCATCGAATTACGGTCTAAATCGGCACGGATAGAAACATATACTTCGGCAACAAAAGGATACGACTTATTTCTAATGGAATTAGCCTCGGGGGAAATACCATTTACGGCAATACTTTTTACATTATCCGATCCAACCGTAGTGTTACGAATTATATATTCCTTGTAATAATGCGGTGTAAAGCATATCCCGTTTTTATTTTCGGCAAGTTCGCCATAAACGAAAGCCATTGTCGTAACGGTTTCCTCATCAAGATAAGCCTTTTCCCAGTCGGGCATGCCTGCATTGTCCATCACTATTTCCTTCATCATTTCCTGACTGCCCGAATTTGCATTCCGGATAAACGGTTTTATGGCTTCATCGGCACCACCGAGTTCTTTCCAGTTTGTAATATTCCCCTTGTAAATATCCTGAATCTGTTGAACGGTCAGCGAATTAACCTCATTTTCTTTATTAACCAGAAAATCGAGCGCATCCAACGCAATGGGGGTTTCGATTAAGGAAACTCCGACATTTTCGGCATACGTTTTTTCATCCGCCGACATTTTACGTGCCGAAATAATCAGATCGCGCCGATTGTCTATCAAATTAATGATGGCATTATGCGTTTGAGAACATGCTATCCGGTCGTAGAAAAAGTCTTCCGGGATATTTTGCCCATACTTTGGCTGTAATATCCACATACCGTTTCCAACCGTCATGGTTTTCCATTCATAGCTATAACCTAACAGTTTACACCCAATCAGCGTATTCAAAGGCGCTGTGGAGGTTGAACCATCTACTCTTGGATAGTTATCGACCGTGAATCCTTCCAATAATAAGTCATCTTCCTTGTCGCAACCTGCGCAAAACAAGATTACCGACAAAACCAAAACTGTGATTGAAATAAATTTATTCATGCCTTATCTATTTTTGTTAAAACAAACGTATAAAATTCTAACAGCGAAAACAAATTTATAGCTTTTTATTATTCACGAAGGTGATGCTACTATATGGGATTAATATTTTTTTAAAAAAAAATATCAAAATATTTGCATGTCTAAAAAATTAGACACATATTTGTTGCAAAACTAAAATATTATGCAATTAACTAAAGCCGAAGAACAATTAATGCAGATACTCTGGACTATCGAAGAAGGTACTGTTCAGGATATACTGAAAGAATTTAATGAACCCAAACCTGCCCGCACCACTATTGCAACAGTGTTGAACATACTCGAAAACAAAAACTTTGTTACCCATAGCACCGAAGGACGTGTGAATGTATATAAATCGCTCATTGCGAAGGAAAATTATTCAAAGAAGCAACTTTTCGGTTTTGTAAAAGATTACTTCAACGGCTCGTTTTCCTCAATGATTTCGTTTTTTGCCAAAGAGAACAATCTTAGTATGGAAGAGATGGATCGCCTGCTGGAAGAAACCCGGCAAGCATTGGAAAAAGAACTAACATTTAAAACCAAATAGACATGGAAAATTTTATTATTCACACATTGAAATCGGGGCTTTGCCTGGGCGTATTCTTAACCATATACGCTTTATTACTGCGTAACACCACTTTCTTCAAGTTTAACAGGGCATTCCTTATTACAGGTATAGTGGCCTCTTTAATAGTACCGTCTATACGCTACACGTACAATGTATTTATTCCTGTAACGAATACAACAGGTATAGTACCGGAAACAAGTACCCCTGACACATCAATAAGCATCTGGATAATTGCATTCGCTATGTACATTACAGGTATTATTACGTTGATAGTAATAAATATGTTTTCTTATATGAAGTTAAAAAAACTAATCAGTAATGGCGAAAAATCGGATGCCGGAAGTTGTAAGATAATTGAAAGCATAGATATAACATCGCCTTTTTCGGTACTGAACTATGTAATAATTAACACTAAGAACCTGAGTAACGTAGAAAAAGACCTGATTATGAAACACGAAATCACACACATAGACCAAAAACACTGGATAGACCTATTTTGCAGCGAATGTATATTGCTCCTGCAATGGTTCAACCCATTAGCATGGATATATGTAAGGCTGCTGAAAGAAAATCACGAGTTTCTGGCAGATAAGGCTGTTATCGATTCGGGTATATCGCCGATTGTTTATCAGGCTGTGCTCATTAACCAACGTTTTCAGAAACAAGTATTCTCCTTATCAAATTCGTTCAGTTATACAAAGCCACAAATCAGGTTAGAAATGATTAAGAAAACCCAAAGCTCGCCATGGAAAAGAATCGGAGCACTCACCATTGTTCCTGTTTTCGGCATGTTTATATGGACATCGGCTACGCCTAATTACATATTTACACAAGAACCTCTTGTTGTTACTGAAACGGAAACAGTTAAAGATACCATAACAGGCGCTACATTAAGCGGAGATATTAATGTTATAGGATATGGCACACAGAGCAAGAATAGCACAGGCACAAATGGTATTGCAAACAAAAACAAACCATTATTTATTTTAGACGGCCAGAAAATAGGCAATCAGGAAATGGACAAGATAGATCCGAATACCATTGAAAGTATAACAGTTCTTAAAGATGGCGAAGCGGTAGCCAAGTATGGCGAAGATGCGAAAAACGGAGTTATTATTATACGCACTAAAGAGTATGTGAAAAACACACAACCTGAAACTGCAAGTACGAAGAAAGAAATTAGATTTGCAGGTAATGAAGTTAATGTTACAAGTGATAACCTTGAAGAAATACTGTTGATTGTAAACGGCAAAGAGGTATCGCCCGACACGTATAAGGCATTAAATCCTGCCGAAATAGAATCTATTGAGGTAATTAAAGACGTAGAAGCTGTAAGCACTTACGGAGACAAAGGTAAAAACGGAGTTATAATAGTTGAAATGAAGTGAAAAAAACCCAGCCTTAATAAAAGAGTTATTCTCTTTTAGCATGGTTCTGCATTGAGGCTATATGTATAGCTAATATTTTAATCTTACAAATCCTGTTAAAACATTATTCATCTATTAATATTGGTAATTATTATGTAATTTCGGGTTCAAAAAACATTTTTAAATGAAAATATTAGGAAATTTGATTTGGTTGTTGTTTGGTGGTTTGGCTATTTTTTTAGAGTATATTGTTGCCGGAGGGTTGCTTTGCATTACAATAGTTGGAATACCCTTCGGGATACAATCGTTTAAACTTGGTATTCTTGCATTATGGCCATTCGGAAAAAGAATTGAGTATATGAATTATGCTCCAGGTTGTTTATCAACTGTTATGAATGTAATATGGTTTTTTATAGGTGGAATATGGATAACACTTACGCATTTCTTTTTTGGAATTTTACTTGGTGTTACTGTTGTTGGTATTCCATGGGCAAAGCAACATTTTAAACTGGCTTCTCTGGCGTTAACGCCATTTGGCAGAAGAATAGTATAATTGTTAAGAAACCGGTTAAAATTTCGGAGAAACACAGAAAAACAATGGACAATTGACAGTTGACAATTACCCCCCGCCCTCTAAAAGGGGAACATTTGGGCGGCAAAGTCCTCTTCAGGGGATTCAGGGGTAAATAGCTGTGGATTGCTTCGCCGAGGGCGGCTCGCAAAGAACGTGATGGGATCACAACTCCGTGAAAGTATCGCGCAGGGTTGCATGAGGGTTTCGCAAGTCCGCGAAAGTATTGTGCAGGGGTGCATGGGGGTTTCGCAGGTTCGCGAAAGTATTGTGCAGGGTTGCATGGGGGTTTCGCAAGTACGCGAAAGCACAAACGTGCGCACGATTGTTAAAAATGTTGCCTTTGCAGGTAAGGAACAGACGAAATATACCCAAATTACGCCTGCGATGATGTTCAAAGTAACCGCAGTGCGCACCGCCTGTAAGTTCAAAAACAGTTTCTAAAAGTTTTTCAACTTGTTATTTTATTTTCCATAAGCATTTTTACGGCGTCGTTAATGGATCCGGCATGTGTTATTTTACCATTATCGACAAAATATATTACATCGGCATTTGCAATTGTGTTTAATCTGTGGGCTATTATAACTTTGGTTGTAGATTCGGGGAGTTTCTTTAGGATTTCTTCCAGAAGCGATTCGGTAATTGTGTCGATATTTGCTGTGGCTTCGTCGAGGATGAGTAATTCGGGTTTTCGCAGAACGGCACGCATAAAGGCAATTAGTTGTTTCTGCCCAAGGCTTATACCATCGCCGAGTATATCTATTTTGGTATCGAGGCCGCCTTCAAAACGTAATAACAACGATTCAAGTTCTGCATTTTTTAGAATTGTTTCAACTTGTTTGTTACTAACATTGTTGTAATTGCCGTATAAAATATTTTCACGTATTGTTCCACTGAACAGAAAGGGATCCTGTAATATGAAGCTGATCTTCTTAACTCTCTCTTCGTGCGAAAAAGAGCGTATATCTTTCCCTTCTAAGAGTACCATTCCTTTAGTTGTGTCGTATAATCGCGAAATGAGCGATGCAATTGTTGTTTTTCCTCCACCTGTTGGCCCCACAAAAGCGTAAGTTTTTCCTTTTTCGAGGTCGAATGTAATTTGGTGCAGTACCTCTACCCCGCTTTTATATTCAAATGAAACTTCTCGAAACGAAACCAATGCCGCAGTTTCGTCGATTCCGGTTACGGGTATTTGTTTAAGGTTATTTTCTGTTCCAAGTATATTTTTGATACGCTCCCATGAAGCCAGTGCCGACTGAAACCCTGCCCAAAGCGAGGCAAGTTGCCTGAAAGGATTGTAAAAGCTATGGGCATAAGCTATAAAACTTATTAATAAGCCTACCGTAAATTGTCTTTCTGATATAAAATATATACCTGCTACCAAAACAATGAGCAAACCGATATTCGAAAAGAATGTATAAACCGGCAAGAAAATATTATTTGCTATTCCGGCTTTGAGCGATTTTATATAGTTCTCTTTATTTATAACCTGGAACCGTTCTCTGAAGTAATCGCTCCGGTTAAAGGCCTTAATTATTTTAAAATTATTCAAACTTTCCTGTATTTCTGCGCTTAGGTTACCGGTGCTTTTCATGTTTTCAACATTTTTTCTTTTAACCCAGGGAGAAACTGCTTTTGTGAATATAAAAATAATAAGCGACGGTGCAAGAACTGCAAGCCCAAGTTTAAAATGTATTGTGAGCAGGAATATTCCCGACCCGATTATAATAAGTATTACTCTTAAATACTGCATTAAAGAGTGCGAAAAGAACTGATTGATTTTATCGGTATCGTTATTAATGCGCGAGATAAGGTCGCCGGCTTTATTTTGATTAAAAAAGTCGTAAGGCAGTTCTTGAACTTTTTCAACAACCATGTTTCTCAGTGTAAACAACATTTGCTGTCCAATATTTCCCATGAGTTTTGTTTGGATATAACCACCAAATAGCGCAATTATGTATGTAACAAGTAAAATGAGGCTAAAAATTATCAAACCACGATAATTACCTGTAGAAATAAACTCATCGACAGTATGGCCTATTAAAATAGGGCCTGCCAAATTCAGCAAAGCGGTTATTATCATTGTAATGAAAGCTATAACAAGTTTCTTTTTTTGATGCACTGTGTGAACTACCAAATTAAAAACAGTATTAAAACCCAAATGTTTCTTCCTGTTTTCCTGTTTGTGATTATTAAGATTGTAATTCACATTATTAATATTAATTGCTGCTACCTTAGATGATTAATAAACTGAATTTATTTCATAACTACTTGTGCTTTTTTGCGATTCGTAAATCTGCACATATTCCGGACATGTTACATACAGCTTTTCATGTTTGCCGGTTGAGATAATTTCACCGTCCATCAACAAAATAATCTGGTCGAAGTCTTTAACATTGGCTATTTTTTGTGTTACCGAAACAAGTGTGAGTTCGGGGTAATTTTTTGAAATATTTTTCATGATGTTTTCTTCTGTTTGTGGGTCAACACGGGCTGTAAAATCGTCGAGAAGTATTATTTTGGGGTTAAGAGCAAGCGCCCTGGCCAGCATAATACGCTGTTTTTGCCCGCCAGAAAGGTTAGTACCGCGTTCGGTAACCAAAGTATCTAACTTTTCGGGCAGGATTTCAATAAAATCTTTCAGCTGGGTTGTTTCTATTGCTTTCTGTAACAACTCGTCGGTTACTTTTATGCTGAATGCAATGTTTTCGCGTAGAGTCATGTTGAACATCACACTGTCTTGAAATACAAAACCAACCTGATTATAGAAATTTTCAGCTAAATATTCGTTTATGTTTACTTCATCGAACAAAACTTCGCCTTTATTTGCCTTAATTAAACCGATAAGAACATACAGCAGCTGGGTTTTCCCTGCTGCCGTAGGGCCAATAATTGCCGTGCGTGTTCCGGGTTTTATTTCGAGTGAAACATTTTTCAGAACAGGTTTATCATCATACAAAACATAAACATTGTTGAGTTTAATTGCGCCGTTTAACGGTTTATTTACAGTTCCTGTACTGGTTGTTTCTTCGGTATTCAATACAGAGTTAATTCTTTCGAACGATGCGGTGGCTTGCGCAATTAAATTGCTTATAAAACCTATTACTGTGATGGGGAAAATTATCATCGACACATAACTGTTAAATGCCGCGAAGTTACCAAGCGAGAATGAACCTGAAATAACCATGTGCCCGCCAAGACAGAGTATGATAAGTGCGGCAATATTGCCCATAAAAGTTATAACAGGCATTAGCGTGGCAAAAAGCGTAACTATTGATATGCCTATGTTACGTGCTTCTACGCTGGCATTTAAAAATTTGCGATACTCAAAATGCTGAGAGTTTACAACTCTTATTATTGCAGCTCCCAAAATACTTTCGTTAATAATCCTGTTCAGCCAATCTATTACCTCGCGGCTACGTTTAAAGAGCACACGCACTTTTTTCAGAACAACATAAAACGTAATGCCAACTGCAGGAATCACCAACAGTACAGGTAATGCCAGTTTCCAGTTAATAATTAACAAAAATACTGAAACTCCCGCTATCATAAAAACCGAAGATACTATTGACGAAACGCCATGCGAAACAAACATCTTCAAAGAATCTACATCGGAGGTTAAATTTGTTAGAAGTTTCGACGGATTTGCTTTTTTTATGAAACCGTAGCTCTGGCGCGAAATCTTATCTGTTATTCTTTTTCTGAAATCGAAACCTACTTTCTCCGAAACATAGGTTTGAACAATACTTTGCAGCAAAGAAAAAAGGAAAATAACTAAAACGGCAGTAACAAACTCCACTACAACAGAATTTATTCTGTAATTACCACCAAGAAACGAATCAATCGATTCTGAGATTATTTTTGGAATCACCAGATTAGCCAAATTACCTGCAAGTGCGAATATAACAAGTAGAAATACCAACAATTTATATGGTTTCAGAATGATAAACATGTTGGTTTTTGTTTTCATGCTCAGGTTTATCTTTTCTTTGAATTAAATATTACTTACTGTTATAATAATTGACAACTTTCAATTTACAATTATTAATCTACATCCGGATGTTCATGACCGGCGCCAAGAAATTCTTATTTATCAATTGTCAATTCCTTTCAAAGGGGCAGGGGGTATATCATCATTGTTAGTCAGCATTTTTTTATCATCATTAAACTCGAAAAGCAGATTTAACAATGTTGGAACACTCACTGAGGCCACTGAATTCGGGGAGTTGGTAAGATATGCAATTCCAATATCTTCCTGGTCGCAATATGCAATTTCAGTTTTATAACCACTCACATATCCGCCGTGGTAAGCTACGGTACGGCCTTTATACTCGATCATACGCCAACCAAGGGCATATTCTTTAGAATCAACTTTATCCCAATAACTCAGATACGATCTGCTAAGTGGGGATATAACCTGCGGTTCGAATATAATATTTTTAACATCGGGATTAACTGATGCCTGATTATCTGATGTAAATTGTAAAAGAAACTGAGCTAAATCAAAAATACTTGCGTTAATTCCGGCTGCAGGCAATGTGGTATAATAACGGTCGTTCATTTTAATTGGATAGTATTTACCATTTCCTCCCGAGTGCGGATATGCCTTGTTCGGATTATTTTCGAATTTGGCAAATCCTGTTGATGCATCGGCCATGCCAAATGGTGAAAAAACATTTTCCCGTATTATTGAATCAAAAGGCTTTTGTAATTTTTCAACCAGCACAGTATCTAAAAGGCTAAAAATTATGTTTTGATAATCGTATTTTTCGCCCGGTGGAGCTAAAATATTTACTTGCTCCAACATTGGAATTATTTTTTGCATCGGCATTTTAATTTCTGCATAGTTATCGTACGAGTGTGGTATGAGCCCCGAAGTGTGGCTAAGTACGTTACGAACAGTCAGGTTTTGTGTGTTCTCGTTTTTTTTCAGTTTGAATTCGGGAATGTAATCAATAATTTTATCATCGAGATTAATTATATTTTTCTCGGCAAGTATGCCGGCCAGTGTTCCTGAAAGAGATTTTGAAACGGAAGCAAGCCTGAAAACAGTATGAACATTTATTGAATCGTTTTCTCCGATTTTCCTTACTCCATAACATTTCAACAATGCAATTCTGTCTTTAAAAGTAACTGCCAAAGCTGTCCCAACCGTACCTGACAGTTGAATTTCAGAACTTATTATACTGTCGAACTCTCTGATAACCGGTTCGATTTCCGGCGGTTTTTGTTCCGTTAACTCTATTAACGAATCTGTTAATATATTACTTTCAACAGCAGAAAATATATACTGCTGCCGTAAACAGAAAAAACCGATTAAACCTATAATAAAGATAAGTAAATATTTAATTCCTTTCATTCTTTCAAAACAATATAAGCCTTAAAACTTATTACACACGTTATCGGCACAAGTAAATGTGCCGTTTTTGTTTCCGCAATATAATAAATAAAACTTCATTTACAGGCTTATTTTTTTGTTGTTGATATTTTTATTACTCAACGTTACATATTCAGGTGTTATAAAACTATTTAATATAACCCGTTGAGCATTAACAACCCGTTTGTTTGCAGAACTTCTGCAAGCGGTGAATCTCGTCATTTGGCCGTTGCAGAAGCTCTGCAAGCAGTGAATCTTGTCATTTGGTGTTTGCAGAAACTCTGCAAGCAGTGAAATCATCGTTTTTGTGTTTGCCGGATAATAAATTGCACAACCGGTTTAACCTAACCTGTTTTGTTACCAAATAATATTTGCAGCTGCAATGTGCGGAGTTATTTCGAGTTTTCTGCTCTTTAATTTTCGTAATTCAAAAAATCAATTCTGTATTATGTAATCAATAAAAACATTTACAGTAACATAATTTGAAGGTGAAAATTTTGATTTATCATTACAATTGCATAATATTTTAACAGAAACACAATGTCGAAAAACCTGATTGTTGTAGTTGGCCCCACTGGTGTTGGCAAAACTTCGGCAGGTATTAAAATTGCCCAGCATTTTTCAACTGAAATAGTTTCGGCTGATTCGCGGCAAATATTTCGTGAACTTTCAATAGGTACGGCTGTGCCATCACCCGAAGAACTTTCAGCAATAAAACATCATTTTATTCATTCGCACAGCATTCACGAAAATTATAATGCAAGCCGATACGAATATGAAACGCTTGAACTGTTAACCCGTCTTTTTCTGAAATATGATACAATATTAATGGTTGGCGGCTCAATGTTGTATATTGATGCTGTTTGCAAAGGAATCGACATTATGCCCGATGTCGATATTGAAATAAGGCAACACGTTAAAAACACACTGGTTTCCGAGGGAATAGAAGCCATTCGAATGCAATTAAAAAAACTCGACCCGGAATATTATCTTAAAGTTGATTTGAAAAATCATGCAAGAATAGTACATGCAATTGAAATTTGCCTTACAACAGGCAAAACATATTCCTCGTTTCTAAGCAATCAAAATAAAAAGAGGCCATTCGGAATTATAAAAATAGGGATTAATACCGACCGCGATCAATTACATAGCCTTATTAACAAACGTGTTGACAAAATGATTTATAAAGGGCTTGAAGATGAAGCCCGGCAAGTTTACCGATTCAAAGAACTTATCTCGCTAAACACAGTTGGTTACCGCGAATGGTTTAACTGTTTCGATGGAAAAACCACCAGTGAAGACGCAATTGGGCTTATAAAAAGAAATACACGGCGCTACGCCCGAAAACAACTCACTTGGTTCAATAAAGATAAAACAGTAACATGGTTCGAACCGCATCAGTTGAACGAAATAATTACCTTTACAGAACAACGGATTTTTAAAAAATAACATTTAAATTACCATAAATTGTTATATAACGCTTAATGATAAAAAATTTGTCCAGGTTTCTTGATTAACAAACATATTGCAAACCGAATCTGTGTACAAAACAATATTTAATATTTGATTTAAATCGCAGGTTTTTTGCGGTAATTGTAAACAAGTTTTTTGTTTGAAAAATAAAATAGTAATTTGCTGAATAAATTATAACAAAATGGCTGAAAAAGAAATTGCCCTTTTGCAGGAACAGATTGCAGGGCTCGATGAAAACAAATTCGATTTAGATGCATGGAAAAATCATACTGTAATACTCTTGGAGCGTATTTTCGGAGAAAACAGTTCTAAAATAAAAATGATAAATAGTTTGCATTATGATTATTCGAGTTGGAATCTCCGCGACACCGCTGCCACAGGAAAAACTAAAGATAAAGATCCGGTTCGGCTCCAAGCCGACGAAATTCTAAAAGCAACAATTGCAGAACTCCAAAATTTCGGCCTTCCACAAAAAGTAAGTGAAAAACAGAAGCTTTGGGAATTGCTTCAGGATGAGCTCACCGGGAAACAGGTGAAAGAAATTGAAACACTAATAAAATCGGGAAATCCCGAAAATGCAAAAAAGATATCCAAAATTCTCGAAACCATAGAGAAAGAAAATCTTCTAAAAACAATGGCAAAACTATTGGTTCAGTAAATCGGCAGTTATGGAAAACCGTAAAATTGCAATTGTTATTCTAAACTGGAACGGGGCCAAATTTTTCGAGAAATACCTGCCTTCCGTCATCCGTAATTCATCAGTTGGAAATGAGGAGCTGTTTATTGCTGATAATGGTTCAACAGATAATTCAATTCAGTTACTTAATCTTAAATTCCCTGAATTTAAAATTATTAATCTGAAAAAAAATTATGGCTTTGCAGAGGGATACAACCTGGCACTGAAGGAAATAGAAGCTGACTATTTTATTTTGCTGAATTCTGACATTGAAGTAACAACAGGCTGGATTGAAAAAATAATACAACTATTCGACAGTAATCCGAAAATAGCTGCTGTTCAGCCTAAGATTCTTAGTTACGAAAGGCCACATTTTTTTGAATATGCAGGCGCTGCAGGTGGGTTCATAGACCGTTTTGGCTACCCGTTTTGCAGAGGAAGGATTCTGAACAGAGTAGAAGCCAATACAGGACAATACGATAAGGCGACTCCTATTTTTTGGGCCAGTGGCGCATGTATGTTTGTAAAAGCTGAAATATTCCGTGCAGTTGGCGGCTTCGACGGCGATTTTTGGGCGCACATGGAAGAAATAGACCTGTGTTGGAGGTTAAAAAACAGAGGTTACGAAATTTGGTATCAACCGGAAAGCGTGGTCTTCCATTTGGGAGGTGGAACACTTTCGTATGGAAGCCCGAAAAAAATATACCTTAACTTCAGGAACAATCTTTTCATGCTTTTCAAAAACTTGCCTCGATATAAGTTCAAACGCATATTTTTTACTCGAATGGTTTTGGATGGAATTGCTGCCGTAAAATTCCTTGCCGGTTTACAATTTTATAGTTTTTGGGCAGTAGTTAAGGCACATGTATCATTTTACCGGTATCTTCCCCTGCTTGTTAAAAAAAGAAAAGAAACACAAAAATCAGTTGAGGTAAAAGAACATCGCGAAATATACAAGAAAAACATCATGTGGAAATTCTTCATTCAAAAAAAGCAGAAGTTTTCTGAACTTGATTTTGATTTGTAACGACAAGCAAAGAATTAGGAAAGCCACCGTACATTAATTTTTTATAATAATAAAATGAACAAACTTATTTTTGAGGAAAAAATATATACGTATGATATTGATATTGTCGGACATGTAAACAACATTGTTTATATTAAATGGATGGAAAACGGCCGCACCCACTTGCTTGAAGCTATAGGAATTCCTGTGGCCGATTTAATTAATAATCATGGAATTGTCGCCATTATAAACAACACCTCCATAACATATAAAAAACCATTTTTTATCTACAATAAGGTTAAAATTGAACTTTGGATTTCAAAGTTAAATAATGCTTCAGTAATTATGGAATTCCGGTTTTTTAACGAAAATAGTGAATTTTGTGCAACAGGACAACAAAAAGGACTATTTATAAATACCATTTCTATGCGTCCGGCAAGGCTAAGTGAAAAACATCGCAAAGCCTTTGAACGGTTTTTAATTACGGATTAATTAGAATCAACTATTTTACAAAAAACTGCCCAAATATTATAAAATTAATATTTTTTTCAAGTATAACATCGAAAATTATTATCTTCGCAGCTCGAAAAATTTAAGTAGAAACATAATAAAATTATTGATACTCAATGGCAACTTTACAAAAAATTAGAACAAAAGCAGGTTTATTAGTTACAATAGTTATAGGCATTTCGCTTGCTGTGTTTGTTCTCGGTGATATATTCAGTCAAGGAAATTCACTGTTTCAGAGACGACAACTCAAAATTGGTGAAATCGATGGTGAATCAATCCAGTATCCCGATTTTCAGCAAAAAGTTGAAGAATTAGGGGAAATTTACAGGGTAAATACCCAACAAAACCAAATCGATGAAGAAACTTGGGTTCAGCTACGTGAAGAAACTTGGCAAAGTATGATAAATGACATAGTAATGGGCGATGTTTACGAGAAATTAAGCATTTCCGTTAGTCAGGAAGAACTTTTTGATTTAATACAAGGGTCTAATATTCATCCCTATGTCCAGCAATTGTTTATTAATCCTAATACAGGTCAGGTTGACAGAAGTAATATAATGAATTTTCTGAGAAATCTTGATTCAGTTGATCCAAGTCAAAAACAATATTGGCTTTATCTTGAACAACAAATTATTAAAGAACGTATCCAATTAAAATACAGCAACATGGTTGCAAAAGGTTTGTACGTAACATCAAAAAAAGCTCAAAGCAGCCTTGAGGAAAGAAACAAACAGGTAAATGCTGATTTTGTAATGTTGAATTATAATTCAGTAACCGACAACGAAATTGTTGTTTCTGAAACCGACTTGAGAAACTTCTACAATGATAATAAGGATGAATTTCTACAAGAAAATACAAGAAGAATTGAATATGTTACTTTCGCCGTAAATCCATCGACAGATGACTATAAAACAGCTGAAAACTGGATTAATGATATAAAAGATGATTTTCAGGCCACCACTGAGAATGAACAATTTGTTAATTCTAATTCAGACATAAGTTTTGATGGAACTTGGTATAAGAAAGAGAATTTACCGGAAGCTATTGGAAATTGGATTTTTGAAGAAGGTGCTGACACAACTCAAATATACGGTCCATATTTTGAGGAAGAATCATATAAATTGGTAAAAATTAATACCATCAAGATGATGCCAGATTCGGTTGAGGCCAGTCATATTTTACTTCAATTCAACAGCCAGCCAGAACTGCTTGCTATGCAGGCACTTGCCGACAGTTTAAAAACTGAAATTGACAAAGGCAGTGATTTTGCCAGACTTGCCGGTCTCTATTCGCAAGACCAAGCCTCTGCTATTACTGGTGGCAGTGTGGGGTGGTTTAGCCGTGGGCAAATGGTTCAACCATTTGAAGATGCTGCTTTCAACAATGCAAGAAATGAAGTCTCAATTGCTGTATCGCAATTTGGAATACACATTATTAAAACAACTAACCTTAGTAGGCTCAGCAGACAGGTACAGGTGGCTTACTTGATAAAAAACGTAGTTCCGGGAACCCGTACTTATCAGGAAGCGTATGCGCAGGCAAGTAGATTTGCAAGCGAAAACGGATCGAAAAAAGATTTTGATGCTGCGGTTATAGAACAAAAAATTACGAAGAATGTTGCTACCGTTTTGGAAAACGACAGGCAGATTGTTGGTCTCGAAAATGCAAGATTACTGGTGCGTGCCGCATTTGAAACAGAGGTTGGCGACATAATACAGAGTATTGAAGACACGCCAATTTTTGAACTCGGCAACAACTATGTAGTTGCTGTACTTGCCGGAAAAACAGACAAAGGGACTGCACCATTTGAAGACGTTAAGGCAAGAGTTGAGCTTAGTGTTGTAAAGAATAAAAAATCTGAACTTTTATTAGAAAAAATAAATAAAGCAGTAGCAGATAAAACAGATATGGACGAAATTGCTACTGAGCTGGGAGTTACCGTTCAAAATGCATCATCAATAAATTTCAATTCACCACAGTTAACAGGAGTAGGGCTCGAGCCGGCAGTAATCGGAACTGCTGTGTCTTTGGATATCGATAAAATATCAAACCCTATAGTTGGTAACAATGGCGTTTTTATTGTAAAAGCAATTTCTGTTAACCAAATGAACGATCAGGACATTGAAATGGAAAAAACAAGGCTCGAACAAGACTTGATTTTCGGAACACTACAAAAAACGTTCAATGCACGGAAAAACACTGTTAAAATTGTCGATAGAAGATCAAAGTTTTATTAAAATACCTCATTGCCCGTTGGTTAAATTAATTTTGTTTACTGAAACAATATATTATTGATATAATCAACGACGTTTATAAATTAAGGAGGTGTTTTCAATTTTGTTTTTGTGGAATATATAAAAATATTTAGGTTGTGTTTTGAGATAATGCAAGTGCATAAATATAAGCGAAGAACAATAATGAACGTGCGATAACACAAGAGTACGTGTGTATTAACAAACCCTAAAATTCATTTATGCTTTCAATATTTTAAGCATACAGAATAAGTTAGCGTAAAAAATGGTTAAATTGATTCGTTTATATGTCCATTATTTCATAAATGAACAGGGGAAATGTAATTTTGTTTGTTTTTTTAAAAATTACAAAACAATATTATTATGGCTGAAATACAAAAAGTATTACTAATGATCCTCGATGGATGGGGAATTGGCGATGGTTCAAAAGATGATATAATTACTGTTGCGCCCACTCCGTTTATGGATTATTTAAACGCAAATTACCCAAATTCACGATTGTTCACATCAGGCGAAGATGTTGGTCTTCCAGATGGGCAAATGGGAAATTCTGAAGTTGGCCACCTTAATATTGGCGCAGGACGTATTCTTTATCAGGATATGGTAAAAATTACCAAAGCAATCCGTGATAAATCGTTGTGGACAAATCCACAAATCGTGAAAGCTTATAAATATGCAAAAAATAATAATAAGAAGGTACACTTAACAGGGTTGATTGGCCCCGGTGGCGTTCATGCTTTGAGTTCACACATGGTTGCGCTTGCACAGATAGCAACTGATATGGGGTTAAAAAATATTTTCATACATGGGCTTACCGATGGCCGTGATACCGATCCACGTTCAGGATATGGTTTTGTTAAAAACGACCTCGAAACTCTGAAATCTACAAATGCCAGGTTTGCCTCATTAATTGGCCGGTATTACGGAATGGACCGTGATAAAAATTACGACAGGTTAAAACTTGCTTACGACTTATACACACAAGGGAAAGGGGAAAAATCGACCGATATATTAGTTTCGATTCAAAATTCGTACAACAATGGAATTACCGATGAATTTATGAACCCAATTGTTATGGTTGATGAAGACGGAGAACCTTTAGGAAAAATTGAAGAAGGCGATGTTGTAATTTGTTTCAATTTCCGTACCGATCGTTTACGCCAAACCACTATAGCATTTACTCAAAAAGATTTACCTGAATTTGGCATGCACACAATGAATTTGCAATGGTACACCATGACAAACTATAAGGCTGATTTTAAAGGAGTGAATGTGATTTTTGATAAAGAAAATGTTATAAATACAATTGGTGAAATTGTTTCGAAAGCAGGATTAAAACAAATACGAATTGCTGAAACTGAAAAATATGCCCATGTTACTTTCTTTTTAAACGGAGGCCGCGAAGCCGAATTTGAAGGTGAAAGCCGAATCCTTATTCAATCGCCAAAAGTTCCTACTTACGATTTACAACCTGAAATGTCGGCGCCTGAAATTAAAGATGCCATTGTCCCTAAATTAAAAAATGGCGAAGCCCATTTTGTTTGTCTTAATTTTGCCAATGGCGATATGGTTGGGCACACAGGTGTTTACGAAGCAATTTGCAAAGCCGTTACTACTGTTGACAGATGCACCAAAGAAGTAGTAGAAGCAGCCATCAAGGGCGGGTACAGTATAATGATTATTGCCGACCATGGAAATGCCGACAATGCTGTTAACAACGATGGTTCTGAAAATACGGCACACTCATTAAATCCAGTTCCGTGTATATTTATAAGCAACAAAAAAGACATAAAACTTGAAGATGGTGTACTTGCCGATGTTGCGCCTACTATTTTATCGGTTATGGGACTTGAAATTCCTAAGGAAATGACAGGAAAAATTTTGATAAAATAATAAATAGTTCTCCATAAATAGAATTTCTTTTAGGCTACTATGGTTGAAATTGGCCGAACTTTAATCAGCGACGACATATTTGAAGAATATTTCATGTGCGATTTACTGAAGTGCAAAGGTAACTGTTGTATTGAGGGTGATTCAGGAGCTTTTATTACCAGTAATGAAGCTGCAATTATTAAACAAGATTATTCATCTTTTGAAGTTTATATTCCTGAAGAACATATTAAAGAAATAAAAAAACAGGGGTATTCTGTTATAGATAATGACGGCGACCTTGTAACCCCGTTGGTTAACAACCGTCAATGTGTGTACTCGTTTAATGATGAAAAAGGAATATTAAAATGCAGCATGGAAAAAGCTTATTTTGAAGGAAAGACAAACTTTCGAAAACCTGTTTCATGCCATTTGTTCCCTATAAGAATAACGGAATATGAAAAATTTGACGCTGTAAATTACCAGAAATTAGACATCTGCAAGCCAGGCATAATTTGTGGTTCATCAAGCAAATTACCATTGTTTAAGTTCCTGAAGGAACCTCTTATTAGAAAATATGGACACGAATGGTTTATGGAGCTGGAAATGGCAGCAAAATATATCATGAAAAATCAGTAGATATACATTACTGATAAAATCCCTGAGCAGAGGGATCGATAATTCATGAAATAAATTTCAAAATAAGTTATAACTGCTACATAAATTAAAATTGAATAATACGATCTCTAAGATTTTGTAATAGCAGTTGTAAGTAAAATATAATCATCTGCAGAAAGCTGTTCAGGACGCTTTTCAGCGAATTGCTGAGGAATATTTTCATTAAATTCCTTTAGTGAATTCCGAAGCATTTTACGCCGCTGATTAAACGCTGTTTTCACTACATACACTAATAATTTTTCGTCGCATGGAAGGGTTTGCCTTTTGCTACGGGTCATTCTTATTACTGCTGATTTAACTTTTGGAGGAGGTATAAAAACATGCGCCGAAACAGTAAAAAGATATTCAATATTGTAAAAAACCTGTAATAAAACGCTTAAAATGCCATACGTTTTGCTGCCATGCACACTACTTATTCTTTCGGCCACTTCTTTTTGCACCATTCCTACCACTTCGGAAATATGGTTGTGGTAATCAAAAATTTTGAAAAATATCTGAGAAGAAATATTATAAGGGAAATTTCCGATAATTGAGAAATTTCCATAGAAATGACTCAAAAAATCGAACTTTAAGAAATTTTCAGCATACAGTCTTTCGCTGATTTCAGGATAATTTTTTTGAATAAATTCAACCGATTCATTGTCTATTTCTACTGCATGAACAGTTAATTCGTTTCTTTCGAGCAAATAACGAGTAAGTACTCCCATACCAGGGCCAACTTCCAAAACATCTACAGTGTTAGTACCTAAGCTGTCAACAATTTTTCGGGCTATGTTCTGATCTTTCAAAAAATGCTGACCCAAATTCTTTTTTGGTTTTACTGCGTCCATTACATTATTTTTAAAAACACATTTCAGTTAAACCTAATTTTACCTTAATCGCAATTTATTGAATAAATTTATACTTTTATGCCGTAAACAGTTAACAGCAATCTTTACAGCCTTAATAAATTAATATTGAATAATACTTTATTAAAAATAATAAAATTCTTATCCTTTTTTTCTTTGGGTGCGTTTATTTTCTGGCTGATATATAAAGACCAAGATATTGAACGAATTAAATCGGTTTTAAAAAACGACGTTAATTATTTTTGGGTGCTTATGTCGCTGTTTATCGGATTGTTAAGCCATATCAGCCGGACACTGCGCTGGGGGCTAATGATTGAACCCATAGGACATAAACCAAAATTCACAAATACGTTTCTTGCTGTTATGGTTGGCTACCTTATGAACATGGTTTTCCCGAGAATGGGAGAAATTTCGCGGTGCGGCATAATTTCGCGATATGAAAAGGTTTCGTTTACAAAATTGATTGGAACTGTGGTTGCTGAACGGGTTGTTGATATGTTTTCTTTGTTAATACTGCTTGTTGTGGTTATTCTTGCTCAGTTTGGCAAAGTTATGGGGTTTGTAAACAGTAATCCTGAAATAAAAGAAAAACTGACAGCCGTTGTTTCATCTCCGATATTACTAATAGGGCTTGCCGTAATGGTTATTTTGTTGTTATTGTTCAGAAAAGCCTACAAGAACACGGCCGTTTATGCAAAAATTATAAAAATACTGAATAATTTTAAGGAAGGTTTTGTTTCGATAGGCTCCATAAAAAAGAAATTCTGGTTTTATTTTCACTCGGCATTTATTTGGTTAATGTATTATTTGATGTTATATGCCAATTTTCATGCATTTGACTTTACTAAAACTCTAAATCCAATAGCGGGGCTTACAACTTTTGTAATGGCCAGTTTTGGCATGGTTGCGCCTGTTCAGGGAGGAATAGGCGCTTGGCACTTTATGGCCAAAGAAGCGCTTGCACTTTATGGTGTATCAAACGAAAACGGAATTATTTTTGCCTTTGTAGCGCATTCTACCATGACGCTTATGATAATTATAATTGGGATAATATCGTTGCTCGTTTTACCGTTCATAAACCGCAGAAATGATTTGGTATCTGAGAATAAATAACTACTATTGTATTGAATTATATATATTTGAATAATAAATTTGTTTCGGATGAACACCGAATTATTTATTGCCAAGAAATTGTTTTTCGATAAGACAAACAAGAATTTCTTATCCTACAAAATTATTCGCATTGCTTTGTTTGGCATTGCACTGGGATTAGCAGTTATGCTTGTTTCGGTGTCTGTTGTTACCGGATTCAAGCGAGAAATACGCGAGAAAGTAATTGGATTTGGTTCACACATTCAAATAATTAATTACGACTCGAATAATTCTTACGAAACTCAATCAATCTCTAAGAATCAGTCTTTTTTGCCCCTGATTGAGCAAATTGACGGTATTGTACGCATAGAAGCCTTTGCCACGAAACCAGGCATGATTAAAAATGAAGAATACATACAAGGAATTGTTTTTAAAGGAGTTGACCAAAATTATGATTGGGATTTTTTCAGTAAAAACCTTGTAGAAGGCAGACTGCCGCTAATTAACGATTCAGCACGGGTAAACGAAATAATTATATCGCAGCAGGTAGCCAAACTGCTCAAAATAAAATTAAACGACAGCGCTGTTATTTATTTCCTTAATGAAACCGAATCGTTGCCACGCATACTACAGTTAAAGGTTTGTGGAATTTACCGTACCAGTTTGGATGAGTTAGACAATATTTTTATAATGGGCGACATTAAGTATATTCAACGTCTGAACAACTGGGAAGATAACGAAATAAGCGGTTTTGAAATTTCAATCAGCGATTTTAGCAAAATTGATGAACTCGAAAAGCAGGTAAAAGCACAAATTATAAGTTACAGGAAAAATAACGAACCCACACTGCAAACAATTAATATTGTACGCCAGTATACGCAAATATTCGACTGGCTTTCGGTTATCGACATGAATGTATGGGTAATACTGATTCTACTTTCGCTGGTTGCCGGATTTAATATGATTTCAGGATTACTTGTAATTATTTTAGAACGGAGTTCAATGATTGGTATATTAAAAGCATTGGGAAGCCAAAATATGAGCATAAGGAAGATTTTCCTGTATCAGTCGGGGTTTATTATCATCAGGGGTATGTTATGGGGAAATATTTTTGCTGTTACCGTAATGCTGTTGCAGAAATATTTTCATATTGTAAAGTTAGACTCTGCAACGTATTATATAAATGCTGTTCCGATAAACTTCTCTGTTTTACATTTTTTACTTATTAATGTGGCGAGTATGTTAATTACAATGCTCATGCTGGTAATACCGAGTTATTTAGTTAGTAAAATAACTCCTGAAAAATCTATCCGTTTCGATTAAACAAGCCCTAAACTTTTATCAATGTATTTTATACAAAAACATAACAACAGCGTTGTTTTTTAAAACAAAAAGCCTCGCAAGCTATTTTAAACCTGCAGGGATTGTATAAATGTTACAACAAAGTTATCTGTCTAATATTACCGTTTTTGCATATCCCTCCTTTACATTAAATTCATTACCTTCAAACTCCATACGGTAACAATTTGCAGCAAAAGTTTCTCCTGATAGTTCCCACCAGGTAATAATATCATGCGCTTCGTTATCACCAAATAGATAAGGGCATGTAAGCCTGAAAATAACCTTTTCTGTAAAAGGAACTTCCCTACTCGGAATACCATACAACAATGACATTGGAAGGCCATATATCCTGTAACTGCTAAAATTAAATATTAAATAATTAAGATCAGGATTCACCCCTGGCAGCAATTCTGTTGAATGGGAATACATTTTCATTGACGAACCTTTCCTTAAACCTACAGTTGGCGGAGGTATTTCACCTAATACATAAGCAGGGCGGCCATTAATCAAGGGTGCAGGTTCGGGTTTTAATGGATTAGGAATACCGTCCTCAAAAATAATATCCAATGTATATAACTCAGGCTTTATACGGCCTTCGGTATATTCTTCTTCGTTACCTGTAACCCAATATCTGCCATTTATATAACTGGAATTAGGATCATACATTGCGACTTCAATTCCAATTCCTTTTGTTAAATCATTACCCGAAGCGTCAGTTACAGCTAAATGTAACCAATATTCGTAAAAAGGATACACTTCTCCTACGGGATTTTTATTTTCTTCTTGTCCTTTTACAGAGTCTGTAAAATCCGTTGTGTTATTATTGATATTTTTGCTTTCATCTTCACAACCATTTATTATTAATATGGTAAAAATTAAAACCATAAATTTTAATGCTTTCATTACTTTATTTTTATTAAGGTGTTACATAATAATTAATTCGAGAATTATAGAAATTATATCCACTTGGAAAACTATTATCATAAAACCAACCATTATTTTTACCACCTTCTCCCCAGTTCATATTGTAATTTTCACCGTCAATTGCAATTGCACTTAATTTCCCCGGATTAAAAGGAGTATAAGCGTAATAACTGCCGTATGAATTATTAACAGAAAAATTAACGAAATACTCAGTTATTGTTGTGTTATATTTTACCCCATCGCAAACCCACGAATGACCTATTACAGCACTTGGTTTAACACCAAACATAATAACAGGTTTGTTCGCGCTAAGGTTAGCTTTTACGATAGCAGCATCATGATAAGCCTCAGTTACGTCCGTATAACCGTATTTGTTCTCTAAAGCGTAAATACCACTAAGAAATGCACTTGAGGTGCTAAATCCATAATTCATATAAACAACTTCACCAACAGCTCTTAACAATTTAGGCATACTGCTTGTGGCACTGATAGACATGTTAGTCCAATTGAATATAACGTCCCAACCGGGTGTTGGATGGAAAAGGTCAGCATTGGGATGATTTGAAGGAATAAAATAAGACTTGGGTTCTTTATGATAATTCATTATCTGCCCAGCTGCCACAGCTACACATCCAACCTTATGGTTGGATGGATATACACTTAGAGTGGGGTTGGATGGGGTACCATTAGGGCCGCAGGCTGCATTAAATGGCCAATCCTGACCCCATGTTGTTGTAAGTAAAGGTCCCTTGGTATATGAATTAGGATTATAAGTACTTTTAATGGCAACAATGGTATATTCGGTAGAAGCGCCTATTGAGTTAGCTTCATTAACCAGAATTTGCCATGTTTGTAAATCAAGGAAATTGTACGCTTCGTCTAAAGAATAGTAATTGTACCACCCCAGTGAACTGTACT
>JAITWJ010000148.1 GCA_031285325.1 Bacteroidales bacterium | reverse complement strand
CAAAATGTCCGTTGTCGTCAAAATTAACGGGAATTTTATCACTTGTATCTGTTTCTGAACGGCACCCTGCAAATATCAAAACAGCAAAAATAACAGTTAATATTCTATACATTTTGTGTAAGTTATATTATTTAAAACTTTAAAAAACAGGAGAGATCTTTCTCTCCTGTTTTTTATTACTGTACCTAAGGAGCAGGACAGGCTGAATTACCATTTGGATCACATCTCCAATGCACAGATGATTCCGCATATACTGACCACATCTTTATGTCCAATAATTCATCACTGGCCAACGCCTCCACATTAGCTAAAGAAAGATCCGACAAGTTGTTACTGTTAGCATTCAAACTCATATTGAATGCAATTGTAGCTGAAATAGCTACCGCGGCAACGCCGCATAAAATTTTTTTCTTCATAAATTTTAGATTTATGGATTAATAAAAAAAATAACTATAGTGGTTGTATTTATCATTTCAACAACCAAAACCTTAAAGTTTTAAAAATTAATCTTTTTTTTGTTTGCCTGATTTCTTTAATGTTTTTGGTCATTTATTTTAGTTTAGCCAAACAAATTACAGGATTACCGTTATTTGAGAGATATGACAAGTCCTCTACATAAGGAATGTTATTGTCAACATCCTTATAAAACGTTTCACTACCCACGGCAAAGAGAAAGGCTTCATCGGAATCGGTGTTTACCTTTACCCGCATAAATTCTATTGGAGGAACATCCTGGTACAAAACTATTTTTTCAGACTGTATTGATTTATCTGTTTCTTTTGAATAGCTGCACAGCATGGTTCTGTCTTCTGCCCGAAAAGAAAAAACAATCTGATCGTTGCTTTCGGCATACATCGGAGCACCATAGCAATATCCGTTTGTTTGCGCCTTTACAATAATATCCATTATATCTTCATGTTTTTCTTCCAAAAATTCTTCGGGCGGATTTTTACCGTATATGTCCAGGTAACGTACCGGCTCAAATTTATTGTTGCCTATTTCGTAAATATAATTATTCATGGGTTCATGAAACAAAAGAGTGTTTTTATACACATAATAATTATCCTGTTCCGCAAAATGCCTGTATGTTATTTGATTTTTGTTTACAGGATGAAAACTTGCAACAATGTTCATTGTTTCCAAATCGCGAACCGTAAATTTATACTCATCATTACTTTGATACGACGAAGAGAATAAAACCTTATCTCTGTCAACAAGATGGATTGTGGCAGCAAAGTTGTCTATCACATAGCTGTTTATATATTCATTATCCAGCGTATATCTGATCAGTTTCCTGCTGTTCTGATCCCATATAAGTATCTCTTTATCGGAAACGATGAAATCCCAAATGCCCAGATATTCCTGAGGGCCTCCTCCAACTTTGTTTAAAGTTCTTATATGACTGCCGTCAGTGTTAAATTGAAACAGTCTTCTCCCGTCAGAAACGAAAATAACATCATTTTTCAGAGCAATTTTTCTTGGAACGCCTACCAGTGAAGAGTCAGTGGTAGCTTCCAAACTGATAAATTTATATTCCTTAAAAATATCATCGATGCTTATAGCGTCCGATATATTGTTTTCTATACTGATTGTATCAATTTCCTCGTTGTTACTCGATTTGCACCCAAATACAAATAGAATAAATACCAATAAATAAAAATTTCTCATAAATATTTTAATTGACAGTTAACAACAACAACAATTGTCCATCATCAATGTTACGAAGGTGTTCATAGCTGAATCGTGTAATGATTTTCATGGTTCTATATAATTAGTTTAAAAATTTCAGGTTTGCAGAAGTTTCTGCAAATACCCAACAGGGTAAGATGCAGTTTGCAACGTGTGTTGCAAAGGAGGCAGGTAATAAGTTTATGTTCAGAATGGCTTTCATAAATGTTCTTTTTTGTTCAAAAGAGTACCACCGTAAAGGTATGAAAAACTGTTTTAATAGACAATAAAAATTAACAATTAATAGCGATATAGGGGCGACACTCGCGGTCGTCCGAATACAATTAACAGTTATCAATTATCCATGTTAATTGTTTCAATAAATTTAAACGGCTTTATGCTTAATAATACTAAATATACATCGGTTTATATTTTGCAAGTGAAATATATATTTTTACTTTTATAGCGGTTTTCTAATAATAGTCTATTTTTAACACATTTAAAGAATCTATAAAACTTAAACAAATGAAAAATTCACTTATTTTTACTACTGCAATAGTATTGGTATTCGGGTTAAGCCATGTTTCGGTTAATGCAGGAACTGTAACAAAAAACGGCAAGAATAATGATTTTGAATTTAAAGCTGAGGATATTCCTCCAACTGCTTCGCTGGTTTATCCAGGCACCGACGGCAAACTGGTTTATGTTGCCGACAGTTTAGGGAATACAATTCCCGATTTTTCAAACGCAGGATACAAAGGTGGTGGTGTACCCATTCCAAATGTAGCCATAAAAGAAACTGTTTGGCCGGTTCCGGGCGATAATTCAGACAATATACAGTCGGCCATCGACCGTGTATCGGCATTACCTTTAGATGCTTCAGGGTTTAGAGGTACCGTACTTTTAAAAATGGGGACTTATATTCTTAACAAACCACTAACAATAAAAGCTTCAGGAGTAGTACTTCGCGGCGAAGGGATGAATGATATTGGAACTATCCTGATTGGTAAAATTCCAACAGAAAGAACAAGAGGAGGCCTTGTTAATATAAGCGGAGATTCTGGCATTAAACTTATGGAAGAAACAAGACAGGCTATTACCGACAATTATGTACCGGTTGGCGCCCACAGTTTCAACGTAAGAACTGCAAGCGGGTTTAAACCCGGCGACAAAGTATTGATTAAACGTATTGGCAACGAAAAATGGATAACAGAAATAGGACAAGACAGCGCTGCTGTAGGAAGAAATCAGTGGAGAGCATTTGATATAACATACGACAGAATTGTTACTGCTGTGAACGGAAATACTGTTACCGTTGATGCGCCTATTTTTTGTGCCATCGAAACTCGCTGGGGCGGTGGCGATATAACTAAATATACCGACGAAAGAATAGAGCAGGTAGGTATTGAAAACCTGCGGGGCATTTCGGAATATAATCCAACAGTCAGAACAAAAAATTACGGCAACATGGACCGTGAAGGTTATGAAGCCGAAGAATATTTTTCGGATGAAAACCATTATTCTAATTTTATTAATATAACCAATGCAAAAAACGTTTGGGTACGCAATATGAGCGCTCTGCATTTCGCAAACAGTGTTATTATGAGTAGTGCAGGAACAAAATGGGTTACCGTACAGGACTGTGAATCGTGGGAACCTGTTGCACCACGCGTTGGAGGACGACGGTTTACATATCAAATGAACGGACAGTTCTGTCTTGTACAAAGATGTTTCTCACAAAAAGGAAGGCACTCATTTGTTTTACAAGGTCCGGAAGCGAGCGGTAATGTATTTCTCGACAGTAAAGCTGTTAATCCTTACTCAACCAGCGAACCTCACAACAGATGGGTTAACGGAGTACTTTATGATAACATAAAAGCGCCACTTACAGCCCGTTTTTGGGATTTTATTATTGGTTGGGCTGGTGCTAATATAGTTTTCTGGAACTGCGAAGGCGATTTCTTTATTCAGAAACCACCAACAGCGCAAAACTATTCATTTGGACATATCGGAATAAACGCTGTAATTTTCAACAAGGCCCTGCAAGACACATCAAAACCAAACGGACATATTGAGTCGTTAGACAAACATGTTGCACCACGCAGTTTATATCTTACGCAACTCAAAGAACGTTTAGGAGAACAGGCTGTTAGAAATGTGATTAAAAAAGGGCAAACAGTCGAATAATTATTGGTTTACACATTGCAAAACATTCTGCATTAAATAGATAATTATATTTTTTGATTTCAATTTAAGAAGAAAATTTTATCTGAAAAATATGATCTTAAAAAACTTATACACATGAAAAAATTATTTTACGCAATTATTGTGTTAATGTTCTTCGTAAACGCACCTTACAAAAGCAGCCAAGGTGCATCTAATGGGAACTCACCACTCTCAAATGATTTCCATGCTCAGGATATTCCTCCTACAACATCGTTAGTTTACCCCGGCACTGACGGTAAAATGGTTTATGTTGCCGATAATTTAGGGAATATAATTCCTGATTTTTCAAACGCAGGTTACAAAGGCGGCGGCGTACCTATCCCGTATGTGGCAAATAAAGAAATTGTGTGGCCTGTACGTGGCGACAATTCGGCAAATATACAGGCAGCTATCGATAAGGTTTCTTCATTGCCTGCCGATGCATCAGGATTCAAGGGGGCAGTATTGCTTAAAATGGGGATTTATGAACTTGCAAAGCCTATATATATTAGAACTTCGGGGGTTGTTCTTCGCGGTGAAGGAATGGGCGAAACAGGAACAATTCTTATTGGTAAACTTGAAGATTTATCTAACGAAAGCAAAGGATTACCAATGGAAAGGCAAACTACTTCTCAAAGAAGGTCAGCGCTTGTAAATATAAGTGGTGAATCGGGTGTTACTATACAGGAAAATACAAAGCAACTAATTACCGACAATTATGTACCTGTAGGCGCTTTCAGTTTTACAGTAACATCAGCCAGCGGATTCAAAACCGGCGACAAAATACTTGTACGAAGAATAGGAAACGATGCTTTCTTTAAAGAACTCTACCCTGACAGCGAAAGTACAGGAAGAGCATTGAGGCCTTTCAATACCGATTACGATAGAGTAATTACAGGTATAAACGGAAACACCATAACAGTTGATGCACCTATTTTTTGTGCCATCGAAACTCGTTGGGGAGGCGGCGAAGTTTATAAATATGACGATGCCGGACGGTTAGAACAAGTAGGTATCGAGAATTTGAGAGGAATTTCAGAATACGACCCTTCTGTAAGAATAACCTCGTATGGGAATATGGACCGTGGGAATTGGGATGCTCCCGACATACTACATTATGAAGGTGAAGAATATTATGCCGATGAAAACCATTATTTTACGTTTATCAGTATTACAAATGTAAAAAACGGATGGGCACGGAACATCAGCGGTCTTCATTTTGGCAGTAGTGTTATACATGCAGCTAATGGAACAAAATGGATAACAATACAAGATTGTGAATCGTGGGAACCCGTTTCAATCAGAGCAGGCGCGCGCCGTTTTACTTTTCAGCTTAGCGGTCAACTTTCGTTCGTCCAGAGGTGCTTTTCTCAAAAAGGGAGACACTCATTTGTTAATGGTACTGGATCCAGCGGAAATGTATTTCTTGACTGCGAAGCAATAAATCCATTTTCAACAAGCGAGCCACATTCTCAATGGTTAACAGGGTTACTTTACGATAATGTAAAGGCACCTCTTTCTGCAAGACTTTGGACTCAAGGCATTGGATGGGCTGGTGCCAACAATGTTTTTTGGAATTGCGAAGGTGATTATATGATGCAAAAACCACCTACAGCACAAAATTATTCATTTGGCCATATAGGAATAAATTCTGTAATTTTTAATACTGTTTTACAGGATCGTACCAAACCAAACGGTCATCTTGAATCTATGGATAAACATGTTACTCCCAGAAGCCTTTACCTTTCACAGTTAAAAGAACGCTTGGGAGAGCAGGCAGTTAAGAATATTATAAAAGAAGGGCAATTAGAGGAATAATAAGCCTTTGTGTTATTTCAATTTATTGTCCCTTTTAAGCAAGCATCATGAAAACGAAGTGTTTTCATGATGCTTTTGCTTTATACATTAATGTAACTTGTTTTATAACTCAAATAAGTTTTCATCCCTTATAATCATAAGGATTGCAGAATGAGGCATGATGATATATTTTTCGTTGTTAAATTCTAATTCCCAACCGTTTTTGTTAAGATAAACAACAAGATCACCAATGTGGGTCTGAAGTGACACATATTTAATTTCTTCCTTTTTTTCTTTCCAGACTTCATCATCTTCGCTAATCGCAGGAATAGGGTAACCCGGGCCAACTTTTACAATATACCCACTGTGAACATGCTCGCTTTCTTGCACTGTTGGAGGTAAATACAGACCTGTTTTTGTTTTACCTGCCGGATTTTTAGGTTTAATCAAAACACGGTCGCCTACCATTATAATTTTTTCAAGATCTTTTTCTTCAATTATTAATGACATAACATTTTAGCTTAACAAGGCTACAAATACAAAACATTATATTTTTTTTTCGGAACAGTATAAAAAGTGTAAAATAACCACCAAACGAACAATTTTTATGTAATTGGATAATCACCGTGAATATCAGTTAAAACTTCAAAACCGGTTCCGGTAACTAAAACTGTATGCTCGAACTGTGCCGATAATTTACCATCCACAGTACGAGCTGTCCATCCGTCTTTTTTATCTATATCGGTCGAAGGTTTCCCTTGGTTAATCATAGGTTCAATAGTAAAAATCATTCCCTGCTTCATAAGTTGTCCTGTATTTTTTCTTGAAGTATGGTCAACATTGGGTGCTTCATGAAAATTGACACCTACTCCATGGCCGCAAAATTCGTAAACAACACTATATCCATTTGCCCGTGCATAACGACTTATAACAAAACCGATATTCCCAAAATAATTGCCTGGTTTTACCTGTTGAATTCCCAAATCGAGACAGTGTTTGGTGGCTTTAATTAATGATTCTGCCTCAAACGATACTTCACCTACAATAAACATACGCGAAGTATCACCATAATAACCATTAAGAATAGTAGTTACGTCAATATTTAAAATATCGCCTTCCTTTAAAACTGTTTGTTCTGAAGGAATTCCATGACAAACCACTTCATTCAACGAAATACACGACGACATGGGATAACCATTATAACCTTTTGTTGCCGGAATTGCACCATGGCTTATTATAAATTCTTCAATCTTTGCGTTAATAAACCCTGTGGAAACCCCTTGTTGAACAAATTGCCCAGCAAGATCCAGTGCCTGTGCCGCCAAACGGCAACTTTTCCTGATTCCTTCTGTTTGTTCACCGTTCTTAATGATTATTCTACCCATTATAACTTTCTCATAAAATTATGGTCATTTTAGATTATATTTCAAAACAATATAAATAAATATGTTGAACAATTTAGAAAAGCCATAGGTTAAACACAAGCAGCCAGAATAAAAATAATGATCCTGATATAATCAAAAAAATGCAGAAACAATCCTGCATTTTTGTTATTTCATTTTCGCAAACTCCTTCATGCAATCAACCAAAGCTTGTACGCTTGCAGCAGGCATTGCGTTATAAATAGAAGCTCTGAATCCACCAACAGAACGATGCCCTTTTAATCCAAGCATTCCTCTTGATGATGCGAAGTCGTTGAATTCTTTTTCTAATTCAACATATTCCGGCGCCATAACAAAAGTTACATTCATTCTCGAACGATCTTCAGTATTCGGTACTGTTGGTACAAAAAATTTGTTCCTATCGAGTTCGTCATACAAAATACCAGCTTTTTGAATGTTTATTTTTTCCATCGCTTCAACACCTCCCTGTTCTTTCAACCATATTAATGTTTGTAAACATCCATAAACAGCAAGAGTTGACGGGGTATTGAACATAGATTCGTTATCAATATGTATCTTGTAATCGAGAATAGTAGGAACTGTACGTTCTACTTTTCCAAGCGCTTCGTTTTTTACAATTACAAGGGTGGCACCCGACGGACCAAGATTTTTCTGTGCTCCGGCATATATAAGGTTGTATTTTGAAACATCAACCGGACGGCTGAAAACATCTGAAGACATATCGGCTACCAAAGGAACGGCAACATCAGGATCTTTCAGAATTTCGGTGCCAAAAATAGTATTGTTGGTGGTAATGTGTAAATATTCGGCATCGGCAGGAATATTATACTCTTTAGGGATGTAATTAAAATTAGCATTTTTAGACGATGCTACTTCAACAACTTCGCCCACCAATTTTGCCTCTTTAATAGCTTTTGAAGCCCATGAACCTGTATTCAGGTAAGCTGCTTTTTTGTTCAGCAAATTGCATGGCACCATATAAAACTGTAAACTTGCACCTCCTTGAAGGAAAAGTACCGAATAACCTTCAGGAACCTGTAAAAGTTCTTTAACCAAAGCCTGTGCTTGTTCCATAACAGCAACAAACTCTTTACTGCGGTGCGAAATCTCCATTAATGAAAGTCCGGTACCGGCAAAATCTTTAATTGCTTCGACTGTTTTTTCCATTGTAAACCCAGGCAAAATCGAAGGCCCTGCATAAAAATTGTGCTTTTTCATCTGTGTTTTTTTTAATTAATGTTAGCTGTTGGTAATTGTTATCTTTCCCCGGTTTATTTGCCGCGAACCTGTACACTTTAAAAAAAATCTCAGTTTCTCAAGTTAATACACTGCCTTAATACCGAACTTCAGGTACTACAATACAACAAACTACTGTTTATTAATGCAAAAATATGTGATTCTAAGTAAGAATTTCATTTTTATAAAAAAAAAACGAATAAAGAAATATTTATTTAAAGATTATTAAAAAAGGTAAGCTTAAAAATAATTAAGCACAATTAAACCACATATATACAAAATGTAATTTTAATAACCCTGGAGTTTTGCATTTTTCAATGTACAACAGTTTCTAAATATCAATGTACAAAAAATGAAATACGCTGTGCTGTTTACAATAAATCTACAACTAAAGCATTATTAATTCTGCGATTAATTACATGATATAAACATTTCATGATATTTTCAAGTTGTTTTCAACTTTCGCTTTCATTAATGCAATATCAAACACATCTGTTACAGTTTTCACGAAATGAAATTTTAGGCCTTTCAGATAAATGCCTTTAATTTCCTCAAGGTTCTTTTTATTATCTTCTGAAAGTATTATTTCTGTGATTCCGGCACGTTTGGCTGCCAATATTTTTTCTTTAATTCCACCTACCGGAAGTACTTTCCCTCTTAAAGTAATTTCGCCTGTCATGGCAAGGTTCTTTTTTACCTTTCGCCGAGTGTAAGCCGATGCCAGCGAAGTAACTATGGTTATACCTGCCGATGGTCCATCTTTTGGAATAGCTCCTTCGGGAACGTGTATATGGACATTCCAACTGGAAAAAATTTCAGAGTTGAGTTTAAGTATTTCAGCATGCGATTTCAGGTATTCATATGCCAGCATTGCCGATTCTTTCATTACATCACCAAGGTTTCCTGTAATGGTTAGTGCACCATTTCCTTTGCTCAGACTGCTTTCTACATAAAGAATTTCGCCCCCTACAGCTGTCCAGGCTAAGCCTGTAACTACACCTGCAAAATCGTTACCCTGGTATTTTTCTTTTGAATATTCGGTTACTCCCAAATATTCACGTATGTCGTCTTTAACTAATTTCTTACAATAGCTTTCATCAAACGCTATTTTTTTTGCAATACGTCTGATTACTTTTGCAATTTTTTTGTTGAGTTCACGAACTCCCGACTCACGTGTGTAACCATCTATGATAAGTTCTATAGCTTCTTTCGTGAAAATTACGTCATTCTTTGAAAGTCCATGATTCTCCATTTGTATGGGAATCAGGTGCCGTTTGGCTATTTCAATTTTTTCTTCTACAAGATAGCCGCTTACTTCAATCATTTCCATACGGTCGCGCAGTGGAGGGGAAATTGTATTGAGCGTATTGGCAGTAGCAATAAACATTACTTTTGACAGATCGTAATCGACTTCAATATAATTATCATGGAATTCGTTGTTTTGTTCGGGATCGAGTACTTCGAGCAACGCCGAAGCAGGATCTCCATGAAACTGTTTTGAAACTTTATCAATTTCATCAAGAATAAATACAGGGTTCGACGATTTTGCTTTCTTAATATTGTGAATAATCCGTCCGGGCATAGCTCCAATGTATGTTTTGCGGTGGCCGCGTATTTCTGATTCATCATGCAGCCCGCCAAGGCTAATACGTACATAATTTCTTCCCAGCGCTTTGGCAATTGACTTCCCCAACGAAGTTTTCCCAACTCCAGGAGGTCCGTAAAGACAAAGTATGGGCGACTTCATATCTTTCTTTAGTTTAAGTACAGCAAGATGTTCCAGTATTCTTTCTTTAACTTTTTCAAGCCCATAATGATCCTCATTCAAAACATTACTGGCATTTTTTAGGTCGAAATTATCGTCTGTATATTCATTCCATGGTAAATCAAGAAGTGTTTGACAAAAGTTAAACTGTACGGAATACTCTCCGGCGGTAGGGTTCAGCCTTTTCAGTTTATCTACTTCTTTAGTAAAGAATTTGCCTGCCTCATCATTCCATTTTTTATCTTTGCCACGTTCTTTGAGATCATTTATTTCCTGATCCATCGGATTGCCGCCCAGTTCATCCTGTATGGTTTTCATTTGCATATTCAGCATGAATTCACGCTGTTGACGATCAATGTCGGTTCTTACCTTTTTTTGAATGTCATGCTTAAGTTCAAGCATTTGCAATTCTTTAACCAGATAGCTTATTGCCTGAATTCCCCTGTCTTTAATATTGTCAACCTCAAGCAGGCATTGTTTGTCTTCAACATGTAAATCGGTGTTCGAACAGATGAAGTTAATGAGAAATGTTGAATTTTCAATGTTTTTTAAAGCAAAAGTTGCTTCAGGCGGAATATTAGCCGAAAATTGTGCCGTCTTTATTGATAAATCTTTCAAAGAACCAACAATAGCGCTAAATTCGTTATCATCAACAGGAATAATTTCGTTAAAGGAGGATACCTTAGCTTTGAAATATGGTACATCTGAAATAAATTCAAGAATTTTGTAACGCTTTTTACCCTGAATTATAATTGATGTTGAACCATCGGGCATTTCAAAAATTTTCAGTATTTCGGCTACTGTTCCTACAGTATATAAATCTTCTATATTAGGTTCATCAATTGTATGATCGCGCTGGGCAACCGTGCCAAGTAAACGGTTACCCTGATAAACATCTTTAATAAGATTCAGCGATTTTTCCCTTCCAACAGTAATAGGAAATACTACTCCGGGGAAAAGCACGGTATTACGAAGTGGAAGAATTGGCAATATGTCTGGTATTTCGGTATTTTTAAATTCCTTTTCGTCGCCATCAGTAATTATCGGAATAAAACCGGGATTACGATTTATTAAACTTGAGAATATGCCTTGAAACCCTGAATTTTTTATTTCCCCCATTTTTTATTAAATTAATGACAATATGTCTGATTATAACTGGCTAAATGTGCTGCCTATTATATAGGCAATAACTGTTCCATTTTACAAACAACCCGTTGTACATCGAATAATGCAACCTCTCCGGTTTGTTTGAAAAAAATAAAAGATATTGCATAAAAAGTTACCAATTGATGAGTTTGAAAATAAATTAGACGAATTATTAAAGAAATAAACCATGAAAAATTAATAAATGTATTTTTTGTTTTATTTCTTGTTCTTTTTGGTTGTAAAGAACAGGAACTTAAACCATACAGTGCAGAACAGGATATTAATGCTGTTACCCGTTCATTGGAGTCGGCTTACACTCCAAGTATAAAGAGCGCTTCGTTAACAGAGAATGATAAAGCAATTCTCGATAAACATTTAAGTAAATACACTGCTTTTACATATTTGTTCAACTCATAAACCCGACAAATTCCTTAATCCGCTCTTCTTTTATTGCCGACACGCTTTTATCGGTTTTGGCAATTTTCCGGATAACCATTTTCTCGAAAAAGTTCATTGTTTCAAACAGAAACTCGCCTCCGAGAAAGGCGGTTGAGATTGCTTTTTCGCACAAATTTTGTGGGAAGGCGCCGGTAATTTCTGCCTGCTGCTTTTCTTTGTCAGGTTCCATTCCGCAAACAAACAAACCCAAACGTTTTGCCTGCAACGTATTGTTTTGGGCAATGCAGAATTTCTTCATTGCCTGCATAGGCGTGTCCGCATAAATAGCTGTGCCGAGAATGACGGTGTCAAATTTTCCCAGGTCAATCTCTCTGTCTGTTTTCAGATTGAAGATTTCAACTGTTCCGTTTGAAAGTTGAGCGGCAATTTTCTGTGCCACTTTTTCTGTTGTACCGTGTTTTGAAGTGTAAATTATGGCTGTGTTCATATCGTTTATATTTTGTTTGGTTCGTTACTGTTTTTGTCGTAAAAAGATGCGCACCCTTCTGTTCGGCGTTTGTCTTGAAGTTTTGCCCACGCTTCCCAGCCTTTTTCGCGCAAAACGGCATTATCGCTTCTAAGTGCAGGATAGCCTGTGAAAAATTCGGTAAAATATTCGCAGGGATAACTGTTGCACATGGCGCATATTTCCAAGTTTTTTCCTTTTGCACAAAGCCGGATTTTACAGGCAGGATTTCCGCTTCCTGTCTTGCACGAGATGCAGACGCCTTCTGCCGACATGCTTTTTAAAAACGACCAGAAGTTTTCACCGTCGGGAAAGAATTGCATAATTTCTGCAAATCCCAATTGATTCATTTCTTCATACAAAACTTTTGCAGCAGGTTCAACTTTTACCTTTACTGCACAGTTTTCGCAGTAAAGACCGCAATAGCAGGCATACTTTCTGTCCATGTTTCTATTCTTCTGTTTTAAAATTATAAATGTACAATTTTTAATTGAGAATGTAGAGTTGAAATTGGGTAAAAAGATTTACATGTATTTGAGTTGGGTACAGATTTATTTTCTTTATGAACAGGTGTACTGAGTACAGATACAAACAGGTTGGAAACGCCGTGTGTTATTTCCATATCATAACTACACTGCCTGCACAAATGAGCAAAGCCCCGATAATGACTTTGAGGGTGAGTGGTTCTTTCAAAACAAGAAAAGAGAGAAGTATCACAAACACAACGCTGAGTTTGTCGACAGGTGCAACACGGGAAACATCGCCCAGTTGCAGGGCTTTGAAATAAAACAGCCACGACAGTCCGGTTGCTGTGCCCGAAAGCAATAAAAAAATCCAGTTGGAACGCGAAAGTTCTTTGATGCCCGCAATTTTATGTCCGAAAATTACAATCCCCCATGTTATCAGCAAAATTACAGTGGTACGTATGGCTGTTGCCAAATCGGAATTAACGTTTTTAACTCCCATTTTGGCAAATATTGCAGTTAAGGCTGCAAATACTGCCGACAGAATTGCGTAATATTTCCACATACTGTTTTATCCAGGGTTTAGTGGTTTGTAATTTAGTTGTTTTCGGGTGCAAAGATACTGAATTTTAGACTCACAATTATTTTCGGTTTTTTTTCGGAGATATTTTTTACGGATTGAAAAAGTAGTTGTATCTTTGCTGCACGAATTTATAAACGGCTGATAACTATTGCGGGGTTTCGCGGGTTTTCAGCCGTTTTGTTTTATTCTATCGCCGTAATGCAGTACTGAATTTTCTGTTTGTTTCCTTTCAAAATTCCGACTGTCAGTTTAATTTTCCCGAAAATCTGTTTTGAATGTTCCATCACAATTATCTCCGAAAATCGCTGCTGATTTTTGTTTTCGGGCTTGGGTTTTACGCTTGTCATACGTTTTGCCTTTTCCAGAATTTCGGTAAGAAAAGTAACAGCAACGGTGGATTTATAGGTATGCGAGGCGTGTCCGGCGGTTTCCTGTATAGACAGAAAACGCACATTGATAAAATCGTTCAGCGACCCGTTGAAGATTTGCTTCGTTGAATTTACCGCAATCCATTGCGAATAAAAATCAATAATAAACTGTTTGCGTTGCTTTTTGGCTTCGGTACTGTCGTCCTGAGGAAGGTTCAAAAGGCGTTCTGTCATAAATTTTAATTGTTCCGTAAAGATATTACTTTATTTCTTTTTGGTTGAATGGCTTTAAGAGTGGGTAGGAAAGGCACAGGTTACGCCTAATTAAACTTGTGTGATTTGGGTAATTACAGTAATCTTGCCCCAAATGTTATTAATAAAACAACTCCTGTTCCAAGCCCCAATGCTGTTAGCATTTTTTTTAGGTCGATCCGGTAAATTGTTCTTATATTTTTCCGGCACAGGCACCATGTCAGCCCGCTGAAGAACAATAACCTTCCCACCCAAACAACCGGCGATACTGCAGTGAACAGGGCATCGAGTGACGGAATGCCCGACGGCTCATGGATAAACGTTATTATGAACATCGGAATTGCGCCTGCTGACATATATGAAAAATAGCTTGCGGCAAGCATCCATCCTGATTTTTTCCTGAACCAGAACAGTGATCCTGCCGTAGGCAAATAGATAAGAGGGATGAGAAACATTATACCGAAACGCCATTCATAATCACCGGTGAAGAATGCAAACCCGTACACACTCAACTTATCGTAAAGTTCGTATAAGAATGTTGCCCAGAGAAAAATCGAGATGAGTTTTATGATTCGTCCGGTTGCGGGCATTTCTTTTTGAACGGGATTTAAAGCGTTTGCAAGCGCAGCGAGCCATTGTGTGCCGGTTCGCCTATTTTTTTCTTCTATTCCTGATTTTAATTCTTCCGTTATCGTCTCTATTTTTGTGAAAGGCAGGTTCCGCTGTTTTATTTCTTCATAGGCGGCAGTAACAGCCTGCGGTTGATAACCTTCTCTATCTACGGTTACAATTTTTATCAGTTCCTCGTCAGTCCGATTTGACATTACATCTTTAAAAGAGGTATTCATACCAATATCTTAAATTTTCGGATTTGTTTTCGGGAGCAAAGATACTGTTTTTCTGCAAAAGCAAAGGGCGCGATTAATCGCGCCCTTTGCGGTAAAATCGGCTACCGGCTACTTTTTTGCCTGAATGCCGAACTCTTTCCACATAGCCTGTGGGATGTCGGTTTTGATAATGCGGGTATCGGTCGAAACTGCCGCCTTAAGTGCGGCGGTTTTCAGCTTCAGTTCTTCGCCCATGCTTTTGAGCCGCGCCTTGAGCGATTCCTGCTCGTTGTCGAGCTGCTCCACTTTAAGGATGAGGTTTTCGATTTCTACTGCACGATCCTCGGTGATGCTGCGTTTGGCGAGCAACTGCCTGTTTTTGCGGATGCCCGACACCAGCAGCCGTGCATCGCTCAATGTCTGTGCAAATGATTTTCCTGCCATTGCATTTTTGTTTTAAATTAGTTTATAAAAAAATATCAGTGTAAAGATATGCTTTTCCTCGATATAACAAACGATGCTTTTCTTTAGAAATGGGTTATATTTCTTTGGAAACGGACAGTATTTTTTATGACATTGACTGTATTTCTACAGAAATGAGTGCTGTTTCTGCAGAAATAAATATGATTTCCGCAGAAATGAGTTGCATTTCTTTGGAAACGGACGGTATTTCTTCTGACATTTGCTGTATTTCTACAGAAATAAATATGATTTCCATAGAAATGAGATGTATTTCTGCAGAAACGGACTTTATTCCATCAGGAGCGGCACTCGTTCCATGTTTAATGGAGGTTATTCCCGGTAGTTTACGGTGATGTATATAAAAGTGCTGTTTTTACGTTATATAGTAATCTGTTCAATTTTTTCAATACCCGATTTTATTCTTGTTAAGGTTGTGTCTTTACCCAAAATATCACATATAACAAATAAATCGGGACCAACATTCCCTCCTACAAGGCAAAGGCGAAGAGGATTCATTACAGTTCCGAATGCCCATTCTTTTGTGTTCAAAAAATCAGAAAAAGTTTCTTTTATCTGCTGTGCTTTCCAGTTTTCTATGTTTTCAAAAAGTTTTGAAATGGCCAGGAGTTTTTCAGATGTGTCTTCTTTCCAGTGTTTTTTTATGGTTTTAATATCGTATTCCGAGGGCATACTGAAAAAGAAATAGCTATGTTCCCACAAATCGGTTGTAAATCCGCACCGTTCTTTAACTTCAGCAATTACCTTCAAAAGCATTTCATTTGAAACAGAAATACCTTTTTCTATTAACACAGGTTTAAACAATTCAGCTAATTCTGTTACATCTTTTTGCTGAAAATAATGCCTGTTGAACCATTTTGCCTTTTCAGGATCGAATCTGGACCCCGATTTAACAACACGCTCCAGGCTGAATATTTCTGAAAGTTCTTCGAGCGAAAAAAATTCCTGTTCAGTTCCCGGATTCCAACCAAGCAATGCCAGCAAATTTATAAATGCTTCGGGGAAATAACCATCTTCGCGGTAACCCCTGAAAACTTCATTTGTTTCCGTATCAGCCCATCTTACAGGAAAGACCGGAAACCCCATTTTGTCGCCGTCGCGCTTGCTTAGTTTTCCTTTTCCTGTGGGTTTAAGAATAAGTGGAAGATGGGCAAATTGCGGTTTGGTTTTCTCCCAGCCGAGTGTTCTGTAAAGCAAAACATGCAGAGGCATAGACGACAACCATTCTTCGCCGCGTATAACATGGGTAATTTCCATTAAATGGTCGTCAACCACATTTGCCAGATGGTAGGTGGGCATACCGTCTGATTTGAAAATTACCTTGTCGTCGAGTACAGAAGTACTGAAAGTAACTTCGCCGCGGATAATATCATTTTCGGTAACCAACGTATCTTCGGGCATTTTAAAACGAATAACGAATGACTCGCCCGAATTAAGTTTTCTGTCAACTTCTGTTTTCGAAAGTGTTAACGAATTTTGGAGATTATTTCTGGTGAGTATTCCGTAAGAGAAAACCTGCCCTTTTTTTTCTGCCTCTATTCTTATTTCATCAAGTTGTTCAGGAGTGTCGAAAGCAAAATATGCCATTCCCGAATCAATTAAATAGTCGGCATATTTTTTATATATTTCTTTGCGTTCACTCTGACGGTATGGCCCGTATTTACCGTTGCCGGGGCCTTCGCTAAACTGTAATCCGCACCATTTCAAACTTTCAATAATATACTCCTCGGCACCCGGAACAAAACGGTTTTGGTCGGTGTCTTCAATGCGGAGAATGAAATCGCCATTATATTTTTTTGCAAACAGGTAGTTGAATAAAGCAGTTCTTACGCCACCCATGTGCAATGGCCCTGTAGGGCTTGGAGCAAAGCGTACGCGTACTTTCCGATTAGTCATTATATTTAAATTTTGTACAAATATATAAATTATGCATAAGTGTATGCATCTCGCCTAAACTTGAAATAAATTTCGTTTATGCTATGGCAATAAAATAAATTAAGTACAGCGATTTTAAATTATGCGTGTTCCTTTTCCGTTGGCTATATTGTCAGGATTTGTTATCAATACTTCTTTTACTCCGCTTCGCTTTGCCCTGAATCCGTTTTCAAGTTTTGGTATCATTCCTGTATTTATAATGCCGTTTTCTTTATATTTCGTGAAAAGGTCAAAATCGAGGTCATGTATTACACTGTTTTCGTCGTCCGGATTCATGAGGACACCCTTTTTTTCGAAACAGTAGAAAAGATAAACATCGAAGTAATTTGTAAGTTCAATAGCGAGTTCAGAGGCAATAGTATCGGCATTCGTATTAAGCATATTGCCTTTGCCGTCGTGTGTAAGTGGAGCAATTACAGGGGTAATATTTTCATTTATGAGTAATTTAAGTTCGTTGGTGTTTACATTTTCAACATCGCCTACAAAGCCGTAATCTATCTCGCCAACATGTCTTTTTTTTGCCCTGATTAAATCGAGGTCGGCACCTGTTAGGCCCAATGAGTTTATACCACGCGATTGAAGTCCTGCAACTATTTTTTTATTTATCATACCGCCGTAAACCATTGTAACTACTTCGAGTGTGGCAGCATCGGTTATCCTTCGCCCGTTTATCATTTGTGTTTTAATACCCATTCTGTTTGCAACTTCGGTTGCCGACTTGCCGCCTCCATGAACCAAAATTTTGTTTCCCGATATTTTGTAAAACTGGTCTAAAAGCGAATTTAGCGATTCGGTTTCTTCTACTACTTTACCGCCTACTTTTACTATCGTAATTCTTCCCATTCTCAACTTATGTATATATGTTTAAAATAATTTCGAATATTATACTAAAACTCATCTATGCCGGCATAAATTATATGTGTATATAATGATACACCCAAATGTAAGAATTTATTTTGAATTTATTGAATAAGTTTTTTTCGATGGGAAATTTTCAACTGTTTATAAGTATTTGAGATGTAGATCGTCAAGCGCCATTCCGGCTTCTGAAGGAGGAGAGGTATTGATAATTATGTTCTGTTTCTCCTCAGGCAACGCTGCGCTTGCTGTGCGGTTACCAATATTTAGCCCATTCGGGTTGGTTTATTGAGTAGATTCGGGCTACTGTGAGGGACGCCGATAACATTATTAGTTGTTAGTTGTAAATTGTATTTGTCTTGCTTTTGCCAATTCTTCAGGTTTCCCCAAGTCCATCCAAATTTCTGAATTATCGAAATAACCTTTTATTATATGTGTTTTTGCCAATTCAAGATATAAATCTATTATGGAAAATTTATTTTCTTCCGGCATTAGTTTTAAAACTTCGGGCTGAACAATATGAATACCACTGAAAGCCATTTCTGTAGCATTCTCAAAATTTTCATGAACTGATATTTTTATTTCACCGGTTTTTTTATTTATCCAGCCTACCAACCTATTATTTTTATCAAATTTCAGATAACGCTGTGTTTGCCGCTTACGAACTGCAACTGTTGCCAATGCTCCTGATTTTTCGTGAAACTCAGCCAGTTTTTTCAACGAAAGGTTGCTTATAATATCTACATTATAAATTATAACAGGCTCGTCTCCGGTCAAAAAAACAGCTGCTTTTTTTAATCCTCCTCCCGTGTCGAGTAATTTTTCGCTCTCGTCCGAAATATTAATCTGAACCCCAAAATCATTCTCTTTCAAAAATGTTTTTATTTTTTCCGAGAAATGATGAATGTTCACAACAATTTCTGTGATACCCTCGTTTTTAAGTTTTTCGATGGTGTGCTGCAGCAATGTTTTTCCGTTAATTTCGACAAGTGCCTTGGGTTTTTCTGAGGTTTCGTTTAGCAAACGGGTACCTAATCCGGCGGCAAAAATCATTGCTTTCATCATAATTATAATTTGTATTTACCTTATTCTGTTCAGGCTGCGAATAAGTGCTTCGTCTTTCCTGATTGAGCGTAAAGCAAGAAGATCGAAAATAATAGCCACTAAAGGAAAAACAGATGGAATTTTTAACGCAACTTGTGTTTCATTTATACCGGCGTAGGCGAAATATAAAAATAAGCCAAACAATACTACTAAAAGAACTATTGTAAACACTGTTAAACGTATTTGCCAGACTCTTTGTTTGTACATTGCTATTATAACAAAATGCAAAACAACAATAATACCGATAATAACCATTATTGGCATCCCTTGTAACAACAGTGTTTCGTTATTAAATATTCCTTTTGCCGAAAAAGTGTAAAAATTGCTGTTGATAACCATTTCGGCAAACCTGAGTTTAAGCAGTGATGCTGCAAGCAAGCCGGCAATAATCAGATATACAGTTTGTATTCGTTGAATCATAATTAAAATTTTTGTAAAAATAATTTTTTCATGATGGAAAATCAAATGTTGCTACTTTTTCAACTTCATTTAATGCAAGATACCACAGAAAAGCCTCAACTTTTTCGAAACCTGTTTCTTTGAGTATTTTGGCGTAATGCTTAACCTGACTGTCATGGTCCTCTGATTTTTGTTTTCCGGTTTTATAATCTACTACAACGGCGTTTTTCCCTGAAACCATTATCCGGTCGGGGCGCATTATTTTATCTAATGTAAGCAGGTTACGTTCATTAATCACTTTCCAGCTTCCGTCAAACCAATGTTTAATTTCCATTTTTTGGAATTTGTCCATTAATTCCTGCTTTATTACCAACAGTTCATTTTCATCAATTTTCCCATCATAAAGAGCTTGTTCACATGCCTTATTCAAGTCGTTCACAGTTTTTATTTTAGATAAAATTTCGTGAATTATTTTACCTCTGTTTTTCATTGATTTATTATGTTCGCCTTCGAGTAGCCAATCGCTGCTTTTCTGACGTAATTTTAGTTTGTCATGAAAATTGTTGAAACTGTAATCGTTTATAAAAACCAGATTTGCTTTCTGTTTTTCAACATTAATATGGTTAAGCTTTCCGAATTCAAATATATTTTTCTCTTCATTCCAGCATTTCTCAAAGGGTTCTTTTGTTCCCATTACCTGTAACGATTCTTTCAACAGCGTACTCACTTCCTTGATGTTTTTTTCATAATTTACAGTATTTATGAATAATGCCGATTTTGCACGTGTGAAAGCCACATACAACAGATTTAATGTGTCGATATATAAATTTGCTATTTCTTCAATATATTCTTTACTAAACAATGTATTTATAAGTTCCGATTTTGCTTTCACAGGCAACAGAGGGAAACGGTTGAATGGCTCTGTTTCAGAACGACACCAAAGTATTGGCAATTGGTTACCTGTTGGAGAGATTTTCCAGTTTAGAAATGGAATAAGTACAGCTTTAAATTCCAACCCTTTAGATTTGTGGACAGTTAACAGCCGGATGGAGTCAACTTCGTCGTTTATGTTTACCGATGTTTTGTATCCTTTCTCATTCCACCAGAACAAAAAATTGGAAATGTCGTTTGAAATGGATATTTTAACTTCTCCGGCTTTATCGATTAATGTTTGCAGGAAGGGAAGTTCGTTTTCTATTTTAAAAAGTTGAAAATGGCTGCATATTTCACAAATTGTTTCATCTATTGAAGATGTCATAATTTTGTGCCTGATTTGGTTAAGTGCATGGCCAAGTTCGTTGTTTATTCTTTTCTCAAAATTTTTATCGAGATTCTGAAACTCATTTTCGTTTTGTGGGAATGAAATACCCTTATTTTTCAGTTCGGGTTTTATGCATGTTTGCCAAAGCTGAAGAAGTGCTGCCTTTGTAATTTTGTTTTCAGGCTCAATAAGCCACTCCATTACTGCAATTACAAACAATACTGAACGCGACGCGTATAGAAACAACGATTCGTTTGATAAAACAGAAAGGTTATAATTCTCGTTTTCTTTCTTTTTTGCAGCCGATAAAAAATTTTCGATAATTTGACTTCCTTCACTGTTTTTCCGGATGAGTATTGCAATATCAGATGCTCTTAACCCTTTGTTTTGTAATTGTTTTACCTGATCTGTTAAAAGTTGTACAGAACGTTCTTGAAAATCAGATTCATCTAAGAATGTAATTTTTACCCATCCATTTTTTTCTGCTGATTTTTTACCATTTCCCTGTTTAAAATCACTGAAAACATTCTGAAATTTTATTTTTTGTTTTTCCCATTCTTCATTAGAGTTCTGAAAAAGATTTGTTTCGAAAGCCGACTTCAGATGTTCAATTATGGTATTATTAAATTCGATGATATTTTTATCACTGCGCCAGTTTTTGGTAAGTACTCTGATTTCAGAGGGTGAATTTGGGAAATCGCTGTTTATTTGTTCTGCAAGAATATTCCAATCGCTATTTCGCCATCGGTAAATCGATTGTTTTACGTCGCCCAACAATAAGTTTTTGTTTCCTTCTGAAAGTGAGTTTGCAATAAGTGGTTTAAAATTTTTCCATTGCAATGCCGATGTATCCTGGAATTCATCAATCATAAAATATTTGAAAAAAATTCCAACTTTCTCGTATATAAACGGTGAATCCGATTCATCAATAATTTTGCTAAGCAGCAGGTTGGAATCGGAAAGTTGAAGGATCCCTTTTTCGTGCAGAAGGGTTTTAATTTCTTCTTTTAAATCGGTTAAAATACCAAGTATTCGTAATTGTTCGTTTACTGCTTTTGCAGAAAAATATTTTGCCGATTCTTTGTTGTAGTAGTGTATTATTTCACCTAACAGAGGCTGGAGGTTATCTTTTACAAGTATTTGGAGTTCTGTTTTTTGTTTATGGGTTTTACTAAACCATTTTTCTGCTGAATCTAACGCGCCGAAAATACGAGGCCCGGGTGTTTTTATTTTTTTTTCAGAAAGATTGATAAAGAATCCTGCAATCCCTGAAACATTATACGCAAAATCATTAACCGTAAACCCATTACTGCCGATTATTTGTATTGCCTCTTTACCTTTATGTTGCAGTGTGGTTTCAAACAATACAATAATTTTTTCCAGTTCATTTTTAAGATCCTCAATATTTTCGCGGGTATAAGGTGAATTTTTTGTTTCAGGAAAAAACAGTTGAAATTTTTCCTTAAAAAGTTCTTGCCCCAGCGATATCATGTTTTTTTCAATTCGCTGGCTCTTACTATCTATAATTTTTTCTTCACTGAAACGTACCAGCCATTCAAGTAGTTTCTTGTCATGGCCTATTTTGGCCAATAAACGGTCAACCGCTTCTTCAAGAATCATGTTACTGTCGAGTTCAAGTGCAAAATTTGGTGAAATACCCAGTTCGCGATTGAAAGATTTTATAACACGCTGTGTGAATGAGTCGAGAGTACTAATTGAAAAATGGTTATAATCGTGCAGGATGTTTTTAAAAACCTGTTGCGCCTTTTGCCGGATGGTTTCATCTGAAAAATTAAGCTCATTTTTCAGGGTTTCCGAGTATGCAGAATTTACACCTTTTGAAAGTGCATTCAAATATTCCAATATCCGGCTTTTCATTTCGCTTGTTGCCTTATTGGTAAATGTTACTGCCAGTATATGCCTGTAATTATATGGATTTTGCAGCAGTAATTTGAGGTATTCAACCACAAGTTGATATGTTTTCCCTGAACCTGCCGAAGCCTTGTAAACTGTTAACATTTAAATTTGGTGTAATTATTTTATAAAAATCCGGAACACAGCACAACCTTCCAGATTGTATTGTCAAAGTTAAAATATAATTTGGGTTGTGTTTTACTATCTCGATAATTGTTTACCATATAAGGTAACATTGTTTTAAAAAACATGTTATTGTGTAAAAAATTTTACTTCGACTTTTTTACGGCATAATTTCTTGAGTAATTCAAGTACTGTGGCCATGTTTAGGGTATTCAGATTCGTTGTATATAATTATTTACGGTTCGTTAACCAACGTCTGTGCTATGGTTACGCGCTATTGCCATCCTACCTGTCTTTCCACTCTAAACTAAAAAGCCATGTGGCTTTTTTCCACGCCCATTCTACGGGCCCCTGCCGGTGCGATTGCAACCACCAGCGGCAGAAAACGATCTGCACGGCGATGATAGCTACTCCCACGAAAACACTGTACGTAATTCCCAGATTGTCCCACAGGCCAAAGCCCCAATTATGGAATATCATAGTGCCGAGTATCGACTGGCTCAGGTAGTTAGTCAGGCTCATTCGCCCGTATGGGGCTATTTTCATCAGCGGGACGTGTAGTTTGGTGGTGTAGAACAGGATCATGATTCCGCCTACCAGCGCGAAAGTAACCCCCATGTTCCCGTACGATTTGAGGATTAGCCTCAATGGCCGGAGCACATTTCCTCGCTCAATGAACTCCTGCACGAGGTTAAGAAGCCCCTCGGCGGCAAAAAAGACCACTGCCGCCCAACAGATAATTCCGAACCAGAATTTCAGATTCTTCTCACCACCTGTTAGCAGCCCCTTGCTGCCCATGAGCAGGCCTATGACGAACAATCCGGCGGTTTGTGTTATACGGCCGTTGGCTACATACCAGTTCATATTGGCAAACTGCCCCTCCATGAAGTTTGCCTTACACGCCTCCCAGAAAGTGCCGCCGGACTGCACCGGAGCCAGTGTTAGGAACGAGGCGTCGAACCATCCATTGCCCGGCAGGTAGGTTGGGTCGAGCAGGGCATGGTCAAGTTTCCACCACTCCATAGGTTGAAGTATCAGCGCCACAGCGATCCACAGCACCGCCCGATTGGGCAGGCGGCACACTATTGGCAGGATTAGCCCCATAGCCGCGTAGAGTACCAGAATGTCGCCCGAATAGAACAGTGCGTCGAACAGACCTATCAAAAAGAGCAGGAATAGCCGCCACACGAACCGCATACGGAAGTCTTTCCCTTTCGCCTGCTGGTTGCTATCCTGGATAAAAAAACTAAAGCCGAACAGCAGTGCGAAAATGGCATACCCTTTGCCTCCGAATATGAAAAAGAGCGAATCCCACACCACACGGTCGGTGAAATTCAGAAAGGCGCATTGTTCTGCCGCATCTGCGAAGGATATGAAATTGAAATGCTCGACCGAGTGCACGAGTATGATTCCGATAACGGCTATACCCCGCAGAACGTCTGCCGCGTCGATGCGTGTAGTTTTTGTTGCCATAGCCATTACCAAGTGGGTATATTGGGCAGGGGAGGGGTAACGGTAGAGGTAGCATACATGCCGATAGTTGCTCCTACAAAGCCGCCTGCGGCGTGGGTACTCAGGTTCCTTACGTCGATTCCTTCTGCCACAGCCTGCCAGTTGGCGTCGTTATAGGCTATGAAGAACGATCCCTTGTCGCTGTTGACCGATATTTTCAGCCGTAACAGTGTCTGTTCGTTGCCTGCCGGCACGGATATTGCCACCAGCCGGTGTGTTACGCCGTCTTCGGTGCGGTCGAGGGTGATAGTTTGCTGCCCGTTGAGTATAGTCTTCCCGAATACGAAATTGAAACGCTCGTTCTGGAAATAAGCCATCCCGGCCAGTTCTCCGCTCGCTGCCGGCACGAAATCGATGATAGTTTCGGCCTCGAACACCTGATGTTGCTGGCGTTTGCCCAGATAGGCGGGATTGTCCATAGTGTAGATAGAGCGTGGCAGGGCGTCAATCACCATCTTACCGTTTGCCTGCCGCCACCACTCCCCGCGCGGGTTGCGTATGAACGACCATTCGAAATCGAGTGCATCGGTGTCGAACTCGTCGCGCCAGGTGAAGTTACCCGTGAGGTAAGGGTAGCCGGTGTTGGGACGCAGGTCGTTCTTGGCGACTATAGTTGGCACTGCGCGCCCTTTTTCGAGGATAACCGGATAGCCGTCTTTCCATTCGACCGGCAGCAGGAACGTTTCGCGCCCTGTGTTGTAGTAATTGCCTTCGTATGGCCGGCAGGCGAGGAACACGCCCCACCATTCGCCCTTTGCGTCTTGCAGGAAGTCGAGATGGCCGGTGGTGGTTACCTTATCAGGGCGGTTTTCGGGCAGGTCGCGCTGGGTGAGTATCGGGTTGACTGGGTTTGATTTATATGGCCCTTTAATATTGTTGGCCGTTAGTGCTACTTCGGCGTGCTGTTCCCAGGTGCCTCCCTCGGCGGCTATCAGGTGGTAGCGGCCGTCTATGTTGTATATGTGCGGCCCCTCGATGTATTGCGGACGGGGCAGCCAGTTTAGGCCCTCTTCAACCAATACTGTCATTTCTCCTGTAGTACAGTCGTTTTCGATGTCGTATTCACGAAGAACTATCATCTTGTGGTTTGGGAATTTCAGTAGCGGCGGGTCGGTGCGGTGCACTATGTACGCTTTGCCGTCGTCATCGAAGAAGAATGAGGGGTCGATGTCGAATACCTCCGGCAGGCGTATCGGGTCTGACCATACGCCGCTGTGTGGGTCTTTGGTTTTTACTACGAAGTTCCATGCTCCGTCGGTGCTGGTGGTAATCATATAAAAGGTGTCGTTGTGGGGGTTATACTCGATGGCTGGAGCGTATATGCCGCGCGAATGGCGCAGGCCGGTAAGGTCGAGCTGCGAGTTACGATTTAGCACATGGCCGAGGGGCGTCCAGTTAACAAGGTCTTTACTGTGGAAGATTGGCACACCGGGAAAATAGCCGAATGTGGAGTTTACCATGTAAAAGTCGTCGCCCTTGCGGCAGATGCTTGGGTCGGGCCAGAATCCGGCCACAATGGGATTCAGATACTGTTTTGCAGGATCGACAGGCACATTGAAGCGGGCGTCGTTACCGGTGTATTCGAAATAGCTGAATGTGGCTTTGTTTGGTGCAGATGCCTGCTGCTCCGACGTTTCTGTTTGCAGCGGCCGGCGGGCATGGGCTGTTACCGCCGTTATTCCAAGCAAGATGGCTGCCGCCCAGAGAGATGTTTTCATGTTGATGTTTTTTATCAGTTGTCAATCGTTCATTATTCATTGTCAACAAGTATTCGGGTCGGCAGTAGCGTCCGGCCGGTAGCCGGCGCTAAAGCTAACCACGATACAATAATCAATTTTCAAATATGAATAAAATATTACACCGTAAATGTATGTAAAACTATCTTAATTGACAACGGACAATTTACAATTATTTACCCCTAAATCCCCTAAAGAGTTCAAATTTTGCGTACTATTGCAGTGTTTTTAGTTGAAAGAATGAAAAATAAATTACATCAGCTTGTATATTCGAGAAATGTTATTGAGTTTTTAACGGTTGCAAACGAGTTTTGTCGTATTATTGAAGGCGCCGAAGAGGACAATGTACGTAACAGTCTTGATAAGTTGCATAAAATACTTCCGCTTTTATATCTTAAGGCTGCTCTGCTTCCCGAAAATGAAATTGTTTTGGATGATGATATTGACAAACATGTAACCGAGTTCGACTACAATTTGTATAACCAGAAATGGTTGCAGGTGCTGGGCGAAAACGACAGTTTTTACGAAGTTTTTGACCCTTCTATACAGTTCGGACAGGAAACCGTTACGGCTAGCATATCGGAAAACCTTGCAGATATTTATCAGCCGGTAAAAAACTTTGTGTTTTCTTACAGTATTGGAAACGACGAGGTAATGAACGATGCCTTGTATGAATGCCGGTATGGTTTCGAGGAATACTGGGGGCAAAATCTGGTAAATGTTTTACGTGCAATACACCGGCTTGTGTATGGCAGCGCCGGTGTTTAAGAACCGGTGTAACGGCTAAGTACCGCAGCGCAAGGGCAACGCAAAATGGTTTGACGGTTTTTTAAAAAAGTATCACTTCAACAAAAAGTAATAACATGTTTAAAGAGAAGATTACAAATGAAGAGCTTGCAAATTTGCCGCTGAAATGTTTCGAAGGCGAAATAACTGTGGTTGACAGCCATGAAAAAATACACAAGGCCTGCGAAATTTTATCGGTGCAGCATGTAATAGGGTTCGATACCGAAACCCGTCCATCCTTCAAAAAAGGAATGGTAAACACGGTGGCGCTGCTTCAGCTTTCAACATGCAGTCAGGCTTTTTTGTTCCGTATAAATAAAATTGGCCTGCCGCCCGAAATTTGCAGCGTTTTAGCTAACCCCGGTATTATTAAGGCAGGTGTTGCCATTCGCGACGATATAAAGGTATTGCAGAAAATCTGTAAATTCAACCCGCGCGGGTTTGTCGAGCTGCAGGATTATGCCCGCAGCCTTGGAATACAGGATTTCAGCCTGAAAAAACTTGCCGCCATTGTTTGCGGGTTCCGCATTTCAAAAACACAGCAAATATCTAACTGGGATGTTGAAACATTAACCCAGTCCCAAATTATATACGCTGCCACCGATGCATGGATTGCACAGGAAATTTTCATGAAATTTTCAAATGCCCAATGACTAATAAAACAGTTAAACTGAAAGATATTGGTTCGGTTACTTTTTCAGGAAACATACGCTCAAGAAATATTAAAATAAGTGTTAAGCCAGATAAATCGGTGCTTGTGTCGTTCCCTTATTATGCTTCGTTTAAATCGGTAACAGAGTTTGTTGAAAGAAATAAAGCATGGATACTGCGTCAGCAATCTAAATTTGAAAACCGGTTAAATATATTTTCCGACAATTCAGTTTTCAAAACAAAACATTTTACAGTTAATTTCTCTAACGGATTTGAAAATAAGGCAGAAAGAAAAGAAGACCGTGTTTTTGTTACTGTTAAAGATTTCTCATCAGCCGAAAGCTATGCTTTTATTGAAAAAGTAATTACCGGAATTTATCGTCTCGAGGCCATAAATATACTCCCTGCACGTTTAAATAAACTGGCCGGACAGTTCGGGTTTTCGTTCAACAATGTAACTGTCCGAAATAATAAACATAACTGGGGGAGCTGTTCGTCGCGAAACAACATAAGCCTGAATTTACAGATGATGAAAATGCCCGATGAGCTTATTGATTATATTTTACTGCACGAACTGGTACACACCAAAATAAAAAACCACGGCCCGGTGTTTTGGGAAAAACTAAATGAAATTACCGGCAACAATGCCCGTGCACTGGCCAAAAAAACGAAACAGTATTCGGTGTATCTATAGTTTGTTTCGTTAGTTGATTTTATTACCCGAATAGGTGTAAATATTTTTTTGAAAATTGTTTACAACACTGTTGTAATATTCAGATGCAAGAGGCAAAATCATCTTTTTTGTGTTTGCCGAACTTCGGCAAGAGGCAAATTCATCATTTTCGTATTTGCCGAGCTTCGGCAAGAGGTAAAATCGTCATTTTTGTGTTTGCCGAACTTCGGCAAGGGGCAAATTCATCATTTTTGTGTTTGCCGAGCTTCGGCAAAGGGTAAAATCCTCATTTTCGTGTTTGCCGAACTTCGGCAAGAGGTAAATTCATCATTTTCGTGTTTGCCGAGCTTCGGCAAAGGGTAAAATCCTCATTTTCGTGTTTGCGGAAACTCCGCAAGAGGTAAAATCGTTGTTTTTGTTGTTCAAACAGGAAGTTCAGGCTCAGGAACGTTATATAAGGCCAAACGTATTTTTTTTACAGATTAAAATTTTTAGTATTGCCTGATAATAAATGCACAACCGGCAGTTAGTTGATTTTATTACCCGAACAAGTATAAATATTTTTTTGAAAAAACTGCTGGAAGTATAAATCAACAGTATTATATTCGCCCAAAAATTTTCAGCTCTTGGGAATTTCACAGTTTCTTCAATATTTTAACAGGTATATTTCGTTTTCCGAGATAGCAGGAAAGACGAATACTCATTTATTTGAAAAAATTCATCTGCATGGTTTTATCGGCTCATCGAAAGCCATATTTCTGGGGAATATGTTTTTGCAGGCTCAGAAAAACATTATAGTTTTTTTGAACAACAGAGAGGAAGCCGCATACTTTTACGACGATTTAAATAATATTGGATTGGAAAAACACACACTGTTTTTTCCGTCTTCATACAAACGTTCAATCCAGTACGGCCAGCCCGAACAGGAAAATATTTTACAGAGAACTGAAGTTCTGAATAAGATTTCGTCGAAAGAACAAAAATGGTTAATTATTACTTATCCCGAAGCTGTGGTCGAAACCGTTATTTCGCAGGCCAGCCTTAATTTAAATACGCTTCAAATAACGCAAGGCGATAAAATTTCAATCGAATTTATCAACGAGTTTTTATATGAATACGGGTTCGAAAGAGTTAGCTTTGTTTACGAACCGGGACAATTTTCGGTACGTGGCAGCATTGTCGATATTTTTTCATTTTCGAACGACAATCCGTATCGCATCGATTTTTTTGGCAACGAAATTGAATCAATTCGCAGTTTCAATATCGACAGCCAGATATCGAAAGACATTTTTAAACACATCACAATTGTTCCCGATATTAATAACCCCGACATTAAAGGCGAAAGAATTTCGTTTATTGACTTCCTGCCTGAAGAAAGTATTTTGTTTGGAAACAACCTGAACCAGTTTTTCGATTTTGTTTCCGAAACATACCAGAATACAATTATGGCAAAACCCGAAGAAGGAAATATTAAAGACATGATTGCTTCGGGGAATGTGCTGAAAAGGCAGTTTGAACAGCGAACAGTATTCGATTTTGGTACCGATATGTTTTTTAAACCAACATCGAAATTTGAATTCCTGTTCTCAAAGCAACCGGTGTTCAACAAAAATTTTAATCTGTTAGGCGAAAACCTTATCAATTTTAAAAAGAAAGGCTACGAAATACTGATTCTTTCAACTAACGAAAAGCAATTTGAACGTTTAAAAGCTATTTTTAACGATATAAACGTAAACGTTGAGTTTATTCCTGTAAATTTTGTTTTGCACGAAGGTTTTATCGATAACGAATTAAAAATATGCTGTTACACCGACCACCAGATTTTTGAACGCTATCACAGGTTTAAGCTGAAAATAAATAAAGCCGAACACGAAGCCGTTTCGTTGAAAGAACTGAATAAACTGCACCAGGGCGATTATGTAGTTCATATTGACCATGGAATCGGTAAATTTGCAGGACTGGTAAAAACAGAGGTAAACGGAAAAATACAGGAATCTATACGCTTAGTTTATAGAGATAACGATTCTCTTTTGGTTAATATTCATTCGCTGCACCGTATATCGAAATACAAAGGTAAAGAAGGTTTTGAACCCAGCCTGAACAAGCTTGGAACCGGTGTTTGGCAGAATATGAAAAACCGTACCAAAGCTAAGGTAAAAGATATTGCCCGCGAGCTAATAGCTTTGTATGCCCAGCGAAAAACAGAAAAAGGTTACTCATTTTCACCCGATACCTATTTGCAGGACGAACTTGAAGCTTCGTTTATTTACGAAGATACTCCAGACCAGGAAAAGGCTACTGTTGCGGTTAAGGAAGATATGCAAAAAGATATACCGATGGACAGGCTGGTATGCGGCGATGTGGGCTTCGGAAAAACAGAAATTGCAATAAGGGCGGCATTTAAGGCGGTTGCCGACAGCAAACAGGTTGCCGTTTTGGTGCCTACAACCATTTTGTCGTTGCAGCACCATAAAACTTTTTCGGAACGGTTGAAAGATTTTCCTGTACGAATAGAATCTGTAAGCCGATTAAAATCGGCCGCCGAAATAAAACATATATTAATTGAACTGGCAGAAGGAAAAATAGATATAATAATTGGCACCCATCGTTTGGTGAGCAAAGATGTGAAATTTAAAGACTTGGGCTTACTCATAATAGACGAGGAACAGAAATTTGGCGTTTCGGTAAAAGAAAAATTGAAAAGGTTTAAGATTAATATTGACACATTAACGCTTACTGCTACGCCAATTCCGAGAACTTTACAATTTTCGCTTATGGGTGCGCGCGATTTGTCGGTTATTCAAACACCGCCGTTAAACCGCTATCCGATAATTACCGAGATACATGGTTTTAATGAGCAGTTTATACGCGAAGCAATAACTTACGAAGTAGAACGAAACGGGCAGGTGTTTTTTATTCATAATTTTGTTCAAAATATTTACGAGGTTGAAGATACCATAAAACAAATTGTACCTGGTGTAAAAACCGGAGTCGGGCACGGACAAATGGAAGGGCAAAAACTTGAAAAAGTTATGCTCGATTTCATAAATGGTAATTTCGACGTCTTGATTGCCACTACAATTATTGAATCGGGACTTGATATTCCAAATGCAAATACAATTATTATAAACAATGCGCAAAATTTTGGATTGAGTGATTTACACCAATTACGCGGCAGGGTAGGGCGTTCAAATAAAAAGGCTTTTTGTTACCTTATTACGCCTCCACTTGCAAGTATTAACGCCGATGCTCGCCGGCGTCTTAAAGCTTTAGAGGAATTTTCTGATTTGGGCAGTGGATTTAATATTGCCATGCAAGACCTTGATATACGCGGAGCAGGAAATTTGCTCGGCGCCGAACAAAGCGGATTTATTGCCGATATAGGTTTCGAAACATATCATCGTATTCTTAACGAGGCAATACGCGAACTTAAACAGGAAGAATTTAAAGATGTTTTTGAAGATAAAACCAAAACGCAAACTCAGGCATTCCTGAACATAAACCCCGTAAGCGAATGCCAAATAGATACCGACCTTGAATTGCTTTTCCCCGAAAATTATATCCCCGAAACATCAGAAAGAATGCTGTTGTATCGCGAATTAGACAATATTGAGAACGAGGATGAACTCCAAAAATACAGAGAAAGATTAATAGACCGCTTTGGAAAATTACCGATAGAAAGCCATGAACTTATCGAGATAATGAAACTCCGCTGGAAATCTGTTAAGCTCGGCATGGAAAAAATAAGCCTGCGGAACGAAAAAATGATCTGCTATTTCGTTCCCAACCAGCAATCTCCATTCTATCAATCGAGCGATTTTATGAAGATAATTCAATTCGTTCAAAAAAATAACTCATCATGCAAAATGAAAGAAATGAATAACAAACTCACACTTATTTTCGACAGCGTACCCAACGTTGAAGCAGCCGGAAGCATATTCGATAAAATTATTTTTGCAGTTGAAAATAATATCTGACCGAACCTTCACAAAACACAAACAAACCACATTGCCGAACAAATAATCAATGTGAGTGAAAAGATTAAACAGGCAATGGCGTTTCAACCTCATTTGAAAACCATTGTAAACTTTTTAGCTTATTTAATGTTTATGAGTTTTTCAATTTATATATTTGTGGTTTAAAAAAATAAAAAATGACCTGTTATTTACTATTTATAAGCGGAGGAGAAATTGTAGTTGTTTTGTTATTGGCCTTACTTCTTTTTGGTTCGAAAGCAATTCCTGATATCGCCAAAACAGTTGGGAAAGGATTAAACGAGTTTAGAAAAGCGACCAGCGATATAAAACGCGAATTGAACGAGAACACGTCTGACATAAAAAAAGACTTCAGTAGCATTTCGTCTGATATTAACAGGACAACCAATGAAATAAAAAATGAACTTAACACAAATACATCTGATATAAAAAAAGGCTTAGATGGTATCTCATCCGATATTAGTGAAGGAACCAGTAACATAAAAACAGATATTAATGATAATTTGAAATACTAATATCATTTTAATTTGGCTTTTCTTAGATTTCCCTCATCTGTAAATAAATTTCATTGATTAAAGCTGTTGAAATAAAAAAATCGTTCGGAAACCTTCAAGTTTTGAAGGGAATTAATCTTGAAATACCTGATGGTAAGTTGTATTCTATTGTAGGTGTCAGTGGAGCCGGTAAAACAACGCTTTTGCAAATTTTAGGTACATTGAGCAATCCGAGCAGCGGAGAAATTTATTACAACGAAAAAAAAATTTCATCGTTTAACGATAATGAATTATCTGTTTTCAGAAATAAAGAAATAGGGTTTGTTTTTCAGTTCCATCATCTATTGCCTGAATTTACAGCGCTTGAAAATGTTTGTATTCCGGCGTTTATCGCTAAAACATCAAAATCAAAAGCCGAAAAAAAAGCAAAAGACCTAATTGGTTACTTAGGCCTTTTAAAAAGAATGGAACATAAACCATCTCAACTTTCGGGTGGCGAAAAACAGAGGATTGCCGTTGCACGCGCTCTTATTAACAGCCCTTCGGTTGTATTAGCCGACGAACCATCGGGAAATCTCGATTCGGCCAGTCGCGACGAACTGCACGATTTACTGTTCAAACTGCGCGATGATTTCGGGCAAACATTCGTTATTGTTACGCACGACGATAATTTCGCCAAACGTTCCGATAATATAATAAACATAAAAGATGGCGTGATTGTATAATCCTTCAGGCGAAAACTTACGCAAGATGATAATTAAAAACATGAAAGAATTTCTGGATGAAAAAGTTGAGAAATTCAATCAGCCTGTATTTATCGAAACAGACCCAATTCAGGTTCCAAAACAATTTTCAAAAAGGGAAGATATTGAAATTGCAGGTTTTTTAACAGCTGTTATTTCCTGGGGTAATCGATTATCCATAATAAAAAATGCAACAAAACTTATGCAGATGATGGATTTTGAGCCTTTAGATTTTACGTTGAATGCAACGAAAAATGATTTAAAACCAGTGAGAAATTTTGTTCATCGCACAATTAATGGCGATGACTGCGTATATTTTTTACATTCACTAAAAAATATTTACCAAAATCACGGTGGATTACAGCAGGTATTTGAGAAAGGATTTAAACAAAATCAAACTGTAAAATCAGCACTTGAGTATTTATATACAGTTTTTTTTGAACTTGAAGGTGAACGTACTCGAAAACACATTTCCTGCGTATCGAATGGAGCGCAAGGTAAACGGTTGAACATGTATTTACGATGGCTTGTTAGAAACGACAATCGTGTTGATTTTGGTTTATGGCACGGAATTCCAACATCGGCATTACTGCTGCCACTTGATGTACACACCGGAAATGTTACACGAAAACTGGGAATATTACAGCGAAAAACCAACGATTGGAAAGCTGTTGAAGAAATAACAACCGTACTCCGTAAATTTGACCCTGATGATCCTGTAAAATACGATTTTGCACTATTTGGATTGGGGGTTTTCGAAGATTTTTAGTTCGTTCTATAATCTTTTAGATACTGGAATTATCTTGCGTTTTTGGCGCGTCGCAGTTCAGCTGTTTTCGGCTAAATTGTGTTAGAGTCGAATAAACATAGCTTATTTGTGTGTTGTCAGCTTAATTCCATCCGACTTGAATTCAATTATATGTTTCTTGTATAAATTACCTATGGCTTTCTTGAAGTTTTTCTTACTTATACCAAGTAAAGATTTGATAATTTCAGGTGAAGAATTATCGGAGAGGGCTATAAAACCACGATTTTCTTCCAGAGCTTTTAATATAGTCAACGATATATAGTCAATTTTTTCATATCCTGGTTTTTCGGTAAGTAAGTCTATTTTACCGTCTTCCCTTATTTTGTTTATATATCCGATAATTTTATCGCCTGGAACCAAAGGTTTAAACACTTGATTTTTATACAAAATTCCCCAATGCTCGTCATTAACAATTGCTTTGTAACCTAATTCTGTTTCCTCCGCAATTAATAAATCTACGGCTTGGCAAGGTACATATTCTGGAGGAGTGTTGTTTAAAAACTTATCTGCCTTGGCCGAAGCAACAATACGATTGGTTAATTTATCAAGATAAACAAACACCAGATACGATCTTCCTTCCAGCATTTTTGCTTTTTGCTCACTGTGCGGAACAAGAAGGTCTTTAGGCAGGCCCCAATATAGAAAAGCTCCGAACCGACTTGTTGCAATTACCTTTAAAAAAGCAAACTCACCAACTTTTACCAGTGGTTGCTCTGTGGTGGCAACTAATCTGTCTTCCGAATCGGCATATATGAACACTCTGGCTTGTCCTGTCGATTTTACATCATCAATAACAAATTTTTTAGGCATCAATATTTCTCCAAGGTTTTCACCATCGAGATAAACGCCGTTGCCTGTTTCCCTTACAACCTTCAGTGTATTTATTTTCCCTATTTCAGCCAAAATTAATTTCTTGTTTTATTTGAATAATAATTTAATTACCCGCCCGAACGCTTTGTTTTATATCCGGCAGTTTTAAGGATATCAATAATTTTAGCGCAAAAATCGCCCTGTATAAGAATTTCTCCATTTTTTACCGTACCGCCAACGCCGCATTTTGTTTTAAGCATTTTACCGAGGTCTTTTAAATCGTTGCTGGTTCCGGTAAACCCCGACACAAGTGTAACACATTTACCTTTACGCTGCTTTTTATCAAGGCTAACTTTAAGGTTCTGCTGTTGAGGCGGAAGTGTTTGCTGTTCCTCAATGCTGACTTTTTCATATTGAAAATCCGGATTAGTTGAATAAACAACCCCGAGCCTGTCTTTCCAATCTGTTTCCATCCTTTTGTTTTTAAGTCTATGATATATACTGTACCGGTATATCGGGGTATAAATATACGAATTTAGAACAAATGCATGTAAGATTATATATTTTATTATTGTTATGAGTGTATTTTCTGCTGTTTGGATTAATTGTTAATTACAATTAATTTTACTGTCTGTAAAGTAGTTTATATGTTGGTTATGAAAGGAATTCTACCTGAAAAGGGTTTGAAACTTAGTTTTGAACCTTTTGAATTGCAGTTAAAACATGTTTTTACATTGGCCGGAAGTTCGCGTTCAACAACACCGGTAATGCTTACACGAATTGAATTTGGTGGTTTTTGTGGCTATGGAGAGGCTTCCATGCCGCCATATTTGGGCGAATCGCACAAAACAGCGGCAAAGTATCTTTCGGCGCTTAAACTTGAACAATTCTCAGATCCTTTCCGTATGGACGAAATTCTTGATTATGTTGACAATATTGCTCCCGGAAATACAGCCGCAAAAGCTGCCATAGACATTGCACTGCACGATCTTACAGGAAAAATACTAAATAAGCCATGGCATAAAATATGGGGGTTTTCGCCCGAGAAAGCGCCAGATACTTCATATACAATAGGAATTGATATGCCTGAAACGGTACGGCAGAAAGTAAAAGAAGCTTCCGGATATAAAATACTGAAAGTTAAGCTTGGTTCGAGAAACGACATTGAAATGATTGAAACAGTGCGTTCTGTAACCAATGTACAAATTTGTGTTGATGTGAATCAGGGATGGACCGACAGGAAAAAGGCGCTCGACATGATTTTCTGGCTTAAAGAGAAAGGTGTAGTATTTGTTGAACAGCCAATGCCTCGCGAAAACTTTGACGACATTGCCTGGCTAACACAACATTCTCCGCTCCCTGTTATAGCCGACGAAGCCATACAGCGACTTGCAGATGTGCAGAAAATTACCGGCATGTATTCGGGAATAAATATTAAACTGATGAAATGTACAGGAATGCGTGAGGCACATAAAATAATAACTCTGGCGCAAGCCGCCAACCTAAAAGTAATGATTGGCTGCATGACCGAAACTTCGTGCGCTGTTTCGGCGGCAGCCCAACTTTCGCCCAAGGCCAACTGGGCAGACTTGGACGGTAATCTGTTAATTAGTAATGACCCGTTCCTAGGTGTAAAAATTATTGAAGGAAAAATAACACTTACAAATGAACCCGGAATAGGAATACAGTTGGCAGTTAACAATTACCCCGCCACCTGAGAGGTAATAAGTGTATCACTTTCGGGGGTAACCTGCGAAAATAAATTTTTACATTCAAAAACAAATACATATACTTACAGCCCTTAATTGAAATAACAAAAACACAGGCATGAATCAAACAGTCGATGCATTTATTGTATATAATGGCGAAACGGAAACTCTGAAAACCATTTGTGGAATACGTGATATTCCTGTTTTGCAAAATATTTATGTTATTTCCTCTAAACCTGTTAAAATTACAGGTGTTGAAACATTAATTTCCGACCAACCGTTTTCAACAGTTACCATTAAACAAATTTCAGAAAAGTGTAAAGCCGGATATGTTTTACTTTCAATGCAGAACACACAGGTTGAATTTGGCCTGTTTGCCGTTGAACGTTTACTGCAGGTTGCCGAAAATATAGGCACAACAATGGTTTATTCTGATTATACCGAAATTAAAAACAACATTTGTTCGCCGCATCCTGTTACCGACTATCAGCATGGCAGCCTGCGCGACGATTTTAATTTTGGCCCCGTTCAGCTGTTCAGAACCGATGTTTTAAAATTGTTTGATGAAGAAGGCCTTAAATGGGCAGGACTATATTCGCTCTATTTACATGCCTCTCGAATGGGCGAACTTGTACGGATTCCTGAAAACCTTTTTACCATGCACGAAACCGATACACGCAAACAGGCAGAAAAACAATTCGATTATGTAAGCGGAAACACCCGCGAAAAACAAATTGAAATGGAAAAAGCCTGCACCGGTCATTTGAAAAGAATTGGCGCATTTCTGCAACCCCCGTTTAAGGAAATTGATTTTGATAGTAAAAAGTTCAATGTTGAAGCTTCGGTTATAATTCCTGTAAAAAACCGCATAAAAACAATAACCGATGCAGTAGAATCGGTTATGAAACAAAAAACAAATTTCCTGTTTAACCTTATTGTTGTTGACAACCACTCTACCGATGGCACCACAAATGTTTTAGCCGGTTTTGCCCAAAACGGAACATTAATACATATTATTCCTGAACGGAAAGACCTTGGAATTGGCGGTTGCTGGAACGAAGCTGTTTTTAATAGGCAATGCGGAAAATTTGCAGTACAATTAGACAGCGACGATTTGTATTCATCTGAAAAAACACTTCAGAAAATAATTGATAAGTTTTATGAAGAAAAATGTGCTATGGTAATAGGCAGTTATCAAACCGTTAATTTCGCTTTGGAAGAAATACCGCCGGGTATTGTCAACCACCAGGAATGGACACCCGGCAACGGCCCTAACAACGCTCTCCGCATTAACGGGCTGGGAGCGCCGCGTGCATTTTACACACAGTTGCTTCGCGAAATAAAAATTCCGAACGTAAGTTATGGAGAAGATTATGCAGTTGGGTTGGCCATTTCGCGTGAATACAAAATAGGGCGCATTTACGAGCCTGTTTATCTTTGTCGCAGGTGGGAAGACAATACCGATGCAGCGCTCGATATTCATAAACAAAACACTAACAACATATACAAAGACCGTGTACGTACAATCGAACTAAAAGCAAGAATTAAGAAACTTAACCGTACGTAAATTATTTATGTTTCGAGTTTTAGGAACCATTTTGAATCTCGGGGAAACACAGAAGAACAGTTGACAGTTAATAATTGACAGTTGACAGTTACGCAGGGGCTGCCCTTGCGGCCGTCCGAATACAGTTAGTTGATTGATAGAGAGGGATATTGATGTGCCAAGAGATGACTATTGTCATATCAAAAGAGAGCTATTGTCATACCAAGAGAGGGCTCTTGTCATACCAAAAGAGGTCTATTGTCATACCAAGAGAGGGCTCCTGTCATACCAAGAGAGGGCTCTTGTCATATCAAAAGAGGGCTCTTGGTGTACCAAGAGAGGTCATTTTTCATATAAAAGAGCTCTTATTTGTTAAGAGTAAGTATCCGGATGGCTGTTTCTTTAATTTGTGTTGATGTATTGGCTGTTATCGAATTTATTGTTGTGGCTGCGTTAATGTTTTCAGAGACGAACAGTTCGGGGGCAAAGAGGTAAACTACGGCCAAATCGTCCCACATTTTCATGTGGCTCGATTCTGTTACCGGCTTTAAAACGCCGCTGCTGTGTGTTTGTGCAATTTTTTCGGCATACCTGTTATTCAAACTTGCAATTGTGCCTATATACTGTTCGTTGATGGCAATTTCCTGCCTGCCTCCGCCCGATACTATGTCTATCTGCATTCCGCCTGCCAGTATTTTGTTTGCCGATATGGTATCGGCGTCGTAGTTGGCTCCTTTTAACGGGCTGTACGAGCTGTTGTACCATATAATGCGCTCTATGCGTTGTTTCAGGCCGGGTTTTGCCGTTAATACATCGTTCAGGTTTGTGAGTGTGCCGAAACACAGAAAGGTTACTCCACTGTTGTGTTCTTCAAGTGTTTGAATTATAAGGCCGGAGGCCGGCTGTGTTGTTTCGGCTGTGTTTGCCGTACCGTCTCCCCACGGTATTTGCTCCGACTGCTGCCGCCATGCCGGAGGGGTAATGCATAGCGGGCGCCCAACGCCTACCGGTATGTCTTTTATGTTAAAATGATGCAGTAACTCTGTTGTTTTAACTGCCGCGCCGGCAGGTGTTAACGCTCCTTCGGAGGTGGTTATTGCGAGGGTTTCTATTCGGGGGTTTCCAATAAGCATGCATATTGCACGCAGGTCGTCGGCGGCTGCGTCGGTATCAATAATTACATGTAAACGTGCTTCTCCTGAACCGGCTCCTGCCGTAAGGCAAAAAAACATGATAAATATTGTTGTGAATATTGTACGCATATAATTTGACTTATCAATTCTGAACTTGTTTTTATTTGTGAAATTAACATCAGGCAAGTGTGTTTTAAAACTATTTTGGAAGAAGCGGAAGAATTTCTTCACGGAATATATCCTGCCTTATAATCCGGTAGTGAGGGTCGTATTCTTTAGAGAACAGCTCGCTGTGATGCACCACGTATTGCCCCTGCTCCAGCAACGAGAAAAGTTTTTCGCGTTCCTGTTCATAATTGTTCAGCTTTAAATTCATCCTGTTAATAACTGCATCTATCTGCATCCACTCATTTTCCCATTCTTCAAACGTTATTGTTTGCATATTTGTTACGCTGCGAACAAATGCATCGAAGTATGCATTGCGCGAAATAAAACCGTCTTGTATAACCGACAGGTTTACCCGGTAGAAATTTCCATTGTAGCCTGTAGGCTCGTAATATGCGCCGGCTGCCTGTTTTAATGAAGCAAGTTCGCTGTTCAGATACGCTCCGGCCGACATAGTGTCGCTCACAATATGCCCCGGCCCGAAATAATCTTGAAAGAAGTTTTTATATAAGTCCTGTAAAGTAGATTCGGGATACACACTTAACTGGTTTTTTACCGCTGTACGAATCGGCTCGTCTTTTACATTACTGCACGATATCGAAATAAATGCTAAAACCGCAATAGCGGTTTTAGCATTAGTAATAACTTTAAAACACTGCATCGTTATATCTGTTTTACAGGTTTAATGATATTCCGCCCATGAATGTAGCTCCGGGCATAGGGTATCCGTTCATTGTTTCGTATTTTTCTCCAAGCAGGTTATCGCCCTTTACAAAAATTTCCATCCAGTCCAGCGCACGGTATGCTAACCTTGCATTAACCACTGTATAGTCGGTTGTACGGGGTTTTTCTCCGGTAACAAGATAAAGTTTGTCTATAACCTGCGTTCCGGCGCTCAAGGTAAATTTACCCGGATGATAGTTAATTCCGGCATAGAACTTGTTTCTTGGTGCGCCTGTAATTGCCTTTTCCATATCGAGTAAACTATAGTTGGTATTCAGAATAAGATTGTCTATTATCCGGTAATTCATACTGAATTCAATTCCCTTGTTGGCAAATTCTCCTGTATTCCTGTTCTGTACACGGCTTTCGCCTACTTGAACAACTTCTATCAGGTTATCGCCCTCAATATAAAACAAGGTCAATTCCATCGACATGCGGCTGTCGAGGAGCCTTTGCGATACCGTAAAGTCATAGCTGAAACTGCGCTCCGGCAGCAAATCTTCATTGGCAGGGCCATACATGTACAGTTCGCGCATGTTGGGAGAGCGGAATCCTTTAGAGAATGAAAATTTCAGGCTGGTTTGTTTTGCCGCCTTGTAAGAAATACCTGCCTGCGGTATCCATTCGGAGCCGTAAAGTTCATGATTCTCCAAACGCAGTCCGGCCTCTATCATAAATTTACTGATTTGCTGCTGGGCAAGTATGTATCCTGCAACTTCATTCAATTTAACATGGTCGGCATATATTTCGGTTTCAGGATTACG
>JAITWJ010000138.1 GCA_031285325.1 Bacteroidales bacterium | reverse complement strand
CAAAATGTCCGTTGTCGTCAAAATTAACGGGAATTTTATCACTTGTATCTGTTTCTGAACGGCACCCTGCAAATATCAAAACAGCAAAAATAACAGTTAATATTCTATACATTTTGTGTGAATTATTTTATTTTAAAACTTTTATCAAGTCATGGTGCAGGACAAGTTAATGAACCATCAGAATTATATTTCCAAACATATATTATTCTAAATTAAAATACATTAAAGTATCTTCCGGATCTTCAGCAATAATATATCCCCTTTTCTCTGTTTCATCAATTTATTCCCTGTGTTTCGCTAAATCTTTAAGCATAAAAAGCCTATTAAATTTTCATCTTCTATATTTTTTGAACTCATCTGAAAAACCACTCCTTGTGGCATTATGTTATACAATGGAGAAAAAATACTTGATGGTAATTTAAATTCATTTATTTTATTAAAGTTTTCATCCATTACAGTAAAATAATAGTCTCTGTCTGGCATCTTTTCAATACTTGATATGGGCGAAATGTGTACACGATAAAACAAATTCCTAAAAGGATCGTATTTTATTGAAAGAAATTGTAGAGATTTCATTTGATATTCAGTCTCTTGTCGTAAATTTGCATTTTCAGGTAATGGTTCTGCAAGATTTTTCGTGAAAATACTTTGAATCTGAATCTCTCTTTGAGTGCCTTCTGTTATAGAAAACACATATATGGAAGACGAAAAGGGAAAATTGTATATCACACTGTCGCCAAGCCATGTGACATTGGGAGTTTCTAAATCCCCATAATGTTTCTTAATTTGCGGTAAAGGAATAGAAAACGGCGTATATTTACATGAGTCAAGTTCTATAAAACCTATTTCTTTGAGTATATTTTCCCCTGTATAAACAGAAACAGGAAGCATGCCGACAGAACAATTTATGGGTAACTCAGTATAATTTGCAACTCTTAACCCTTTTCTTTCCAAATAGTAATTAGCATTATCAATGTTTACGACTTTATTTTTATCTAATTTTTTGATAACCTTACCGACTTTATTTATTTTATAATAAAATAGATATTGGCTTACATAAATTTCATTATTCAGTATTACAAAATCACTAATATTTTGTAATCCATTAGGTCCTTCATGTTCTAACGAAATATCTTCTACAAACTTGCCTTTTGCAATATCAAAAACATCAATCTTATGTAAAAGATGATTATATCCATACAATAAATCAATATTATCAGGATCACTTACAATTTTAGCATAATTCTGTAAGGCATTGGGTGGCAAATGGATTAATATCGTATCAAATTGAACGGAATATGATTCTGTTGCATTTTGTTTATTCTGTCTATTAGTACATGCCACCACAACAGGCAATATATACAAACAAACTTTTATGATAAATTTTACTTTTATCAATTTTAAATTATTTTTTTTTACATTTATGTGTTCAGTTAGAGCCTCATTAACAATCCCACAACCAAATTATTCTACCATAATAAGTACCAGCACAATTATACTGCATGTCATAAAAAAACTGATCCATGTGCGAAGCACATACGTACAAAGTCATTCCAAGTCCATTGCAGTAGCCTTCTTCAGGCTGTGAAAGCGCTTCCACATTAGCCAAAGAGAGATCCGACAAATTGTTACTGTTTGTGTTTAAACCCACATTAAAAGCAATTGCAGCCGCAATTGCTAACGCGGCTATGCCGCCAATAAGTTTTTTTCTTCATAAGTATAAATTTTAGAAGATTAATATAACACAAGTTTGGCCATACTGTTTGAAACAACAAAATTATTCTGCATATTTTTTCAATAAAAAACATCTACAATAAAATTAATTTCTGACTAATTGGCTCAAAGTTAGTACAGATTATTAAAAGTTCGCGTTATATGTATTTTGTTTGTGGATGTTTCGCTATATAAAAAAAGTAATTTTTACGTTGCTACATTTAATTGAAAGAATTATATTTGCCAAGTCGTTGAATCATTTTAACTAAATTAATAACAGGATGAAAGGAACTTCGTTAATTGTAAGCATCATTGTACTCTTTATAGCAGTTGCAGTTTTATATGTACTTTATTTTGCCAGTCCCCGTGTAAGCGGCTCAATTGTTGGAGAACAATCAGGTAATATTGAAACAGGAGGATTAAAAGTTGCTTACATTAAAGCAGATTCAATTTTCTTAAATTACGATTTGGCTCAAGATCTGCATGACGATTTTACACAAAAACAGGAAGCCTACATGGCCGAGTACAGTACAAAACGCCAAACTTTCGATAGAGAAGCAGCGGCTTTTCAGGAAAAAGTTCAAAGAGGTGGCTTTTTAACAGAACAAAGGGCAGTACAGGAACGCGACCGTTTGCTGGGAAGAGAGCAGGAAATTTTGCAGCTCGATCAGGACTTAACAAATAGACTGGCAGAACTTCAAGCAGCCAACAACCAGCAATTACTCGATAGTTTGTTGAATTATATTGAAATTTTGAATGCGCAAAAACAATATGACTATATATTCGATGCAGCCGACATTTTGATTGGCAGCGATGCACACAATTTCACTGCCGAAGTGCTGGCTGCCTTAAACGCCCGTTACGCATCTAAAAAATAAGTAGAACTTATTTTGTATAAATAATAACCGTGTTATTATGACAAAATAACAAATGTGTGTTGTATGGTTGGTGATAATTTAAAATAATATTTGGTATTGGCTTTATTGCTTTGTTGGTTGTGATTTGGTATTAAACTTTTTAGATTTATTAATAAACCTAACACAAAAACGACAAAAATCACAAAAGTTGATGAAGACGGGAAAGAAACTGTAGAATATCATGAAACAACAGGCGATGGCGCTGGTTTACTTGCCAAGGTAATTGCAATTGTTGTTTTAATATCAGTGGCAACTATTGCTTTAGCTCTTATTTCTACCATGTTTTTGGGAATTTAAAGGTGTAAAAGCAACAAACCGTTGTGTTGTTGTCTTATTTGAACGAACAGCTGTTTATTTGTTGGAATCCCCGTAAAAATTCGTCTGTTTTCATTCTTTTTTTTCCTGCAAGCTGCAAATCGGTTATTTGAAGCCAGCCGTCGCCGCAAGCTATGTTTAAAAAAGTTTTCCCGTCAGATTCAATCGTTCCAGGCGGCGTTAAGTCTTTTGTGTAATTATTTTTCATGGCGAAAAATATTTTTACCTGAATCTCTGCCCTTGTTTCATTATTTATAATTACTGTCCAGGCGGCAGGGTACGGAGAAAGTCCTCGAATTAAATTACGTATTGATTCAGTACTTCTCGACCAGTCTATTTTGCAGTTTTCCTTAAATATTTTTGGAGCATGTTTCAGTTCATGGCAGGTAGTTAATTCCTGTTGCGGAACAGGTTTAATATTTCCTCCGGCAATGGCATCAATTGTTTTGACTACTAAATTTGCGCCAATTTCCATTAATTTATTATGGATATTTTCAACAGTATAATTATCATCGATTTTAATTTCCTGTTTAAACAGAATTTTTCCTGTATCAATTTCGTGATCGAGAAGGAAAGTTGTAACACCTGTTTTGGTTTCGCCGTTTATAATTACCCAGTTTAAAGGTGCTGCACCGCGGTACTGCGGCAATAGTGAACCGTGAAGGTTAAATGTACCCAGACGTGGCATTACCCAAACTATTTCGGGCAACATGCGAAACGCAACAACTATCTGCAAATCGGCCTGTAAGCTTGTAAGTCCATCAATAAACTCCTTATTTTTAAGTTTTTCAGGTTGTAAAACCAACAAATTATTTTTAACTGCATATTTTTTAACTGCCGATTCGGACAATAGTTTTCCACGTCCTGCGGGTTTATCTGGAGCAGTAACTACTCCAACAATATTGTATCCTTTTTCCACAAGAGTTTTCAGGCTTGCAACAGCAAAATCCGGAGTTCCCATAAATACAATACGTAAATCCTTACCTAACATCTTGTTTTTTACCCTTATATTGTTAACCACTCTTTAAATTTAGGAGCACGTTCTTTACTTATGATAATTTTTTCAGGAACAACAACTGTAAGATTAACCGAAAGTTTACTTGTAAACCACAGCGAAACATCTTTTATAGCCTTATGAGCAATAATATATTGGCGGTTGGCGCGGAAAAATTTTTCATCATCAAGTTGTCGGCAAAATTCATCAAGCGAAATGTCCAAGTAATATTTTTCGCCGTCGAAAGTATATATATTCGACATTTTATTCTCAAAATATATGAATGCTATTTTATCAACCGACAATGGTATAAGTTTATCTTTATGTGGAATTAGAAGGTTCGATTTACTGTTATATGATTTGTCAGTTTTTATAGATGCTACAAGTTCTGCTAACGAATCGGAGTCGAACTGCCACTGTTTCGAAGAGAGCATTTTGAATTTATTTAACGACCGTTCGAGTTTTTTCTGTTCTATGGGTTTGAGCAGATAGTCGATACTGTTTACTTCGAAAGCTTTTAGTGCATATTCATCGTAGGCGGTGGTAAAAATAACTGGACATGCAATTGTTGCCTTTTCGAATATCGCAAAACATGAACCGTCAGCAATATGTATATCCATAAAAACCAAATCGGGAGATTTGTTGCATGAAAACCATTCTACACTCTCTTCTATACTTTGCAGTACGGCGAGCATCTTAATTGATGGGTTAATTTTATGCAGGGCATTTTGTAGAGTTTGTGCCGCAATAAATTCATCTTCAATAATAACTGTATTCATTTTCCGTCTTTTATTAAAGGTATTTCAACACTGAAAATTTCGTTTGAAGCAGAAATGGTAATTTCCTTTTTATACAGCATTTTGTAACGTTCGTTTATGTTTGCAAGCCCAATACCTTCGCCAGATTCATACTCGTTTTTGGGTTGTATCCTGTTCCAAACTCTTACTGTATTGTTTTCTGTTGTTTCGATGGTTATTGTAAGTGGATAACGATTACTTATAGTGTTGTGTTTTATAGCGTTTTCTACAAGCATTTGCAGGCTTAGATGAACAACGAAGTATGAACGATATTTATCGTCTATATTATATTTTATGCTAAGGCTTTGTCCATACCGTATATTCATGAGAATACAAAATGCATCTATAAAAACAAGTTCGTCATTAAACGTTGTATTTTCTTTTTTTTGAATAGAATATCGAAATACGAGCGACAACTGCTGCAAGAAATCTTTTGCTTTATAGTTATTAGACTCAATAAGTCCGTTGAGTGTATTGAGCGAGTTGAACAAAAAATGAGGATTAATCTGGCTTTTCAAAGTTTCGTAACGAGCCCGCATGTTCTCAGTCAATAGTTTCTGATTTTCCTCGATTGTTTTTGCTCTTTCATCTACTATGTATAAAAAACACGTCAACAAAATAGTTATTGTTATAACTGCAATGGCGAAAGCAGCGAAAATAAACACATTATCTGGACTGTATGACAGCATATCAAGAAAATATAATATGATCCAACTTAGTATCATGAAAAATGACATGATTATAAAAGAAACCAATATTGATACCAGAATTTTTTTACTTACTTTCCATTTTTTGTTGAAAATTGAAAATTGAGAACAAAATAAAATAAAGAATGATAATGTACTTATAATAATATGCCTTATCCCATTGCCAACTATATACGATAAATTTATGCTGTTTTCTGTCCATTCAGCAAAAATACCCCTATGTCCCAACAAAGCCATCAAAAACCAGAATAAACTCAATAGCAGAGATAGCTTTAGGGCATTTCTCATAGTCATTGTTTTTTTATTCATCATATTAAATATTTTGAAATAATTTATCTGATTATATGTGTGTTACATGTAATAACCATAGTCGTTTTGACAAAAAATGATAAAGTTTTCCTGAACATAAAATAATTATCATTTTAGATTAATTATTGTATATTCCGATCGAGTACCTATACGGAATTTTCCGCCCCAAATTCCAATACCGCTACTTACATAAACATGACTGTCATTTTTGCGGATATAGCCGTGCGAAATTTCATACATTAGTTTGGTAATCCATGAAACAGGCAATAGTTGTCCGGAGTGTGTATGTCCCGAAAACTGTAAATCGATACCGTTTTTTGCTGTTTCTTCAAGATTAAAGGGTTGGTGGTCGAGTAGAATGATGGGTTTTGTCGTATCGAGTGTTTGTAGTAATTCAGGTAGCGATTTACGTTTTGTATTTGTACGGTCATCTCTACCTATAAGGTAAAATTCATTGTTTATCAACAATGCCGTATCGCGTAAAACGGTAATTTTTGCATCTTGTATAAAATTTAACGATTGAGTAATTTTTGAGGAATTACCTATATATTCGTGATTGCCCAAACAAGCATACACCCCGTAACGAGACTTTACTTTCTCAAAAGAAAAATTTTGTTTCACAACTCCTTCGATATGGTTGTCTATAATATCGCCTGCTATTAGAACCAGATCGGGTTTTTCAAGATTAATAAATTTTATCCATTCGTTTAATTCTGCCGTACCAATGTTGTAACCCAGATGTAAATCGCTAATTGCAACAATTTTCAACGGATTTATTGGTTTATTGATGGTTAAATTTAACTCTACCCGCTGCTTGTTGCGGTAATTAAAGTATCCATAAACAAAAACAATAGTCAGAACAAATGCCAAAATGACAATTGTAAGCCAGTTTCCATATAAAATTTTATGCATTGGCAACACAAGGCGCAGCAAATCAAGAAAAAGAAATATCAACAGTAGATACAGAGCAATAAAAAACCATGCCGTACCAATACGATAGGCAAAACCAACAATACCTGATGGCAAAAAGCCTCCGCCCAACATCCCGACAAAAAAACACAACATAAGTAAGATTGCCACCACCGAAAGAAATATTCTACCTGCAGGCAGAATGTGCCAAAGACGAAAGAAAACGTAAAAATTCTTTCCAAAAATAGCAAGTAATATTATGAATATTATCATTGATGGTCAGTTAAAATTTTTACTATAGGCAACCTGATTAATTCTTCAATATAAATTTACAAAAGAAACTGTTTTAAAACAGAGAAAACGCGTATCCTGCCATTATTGAGGCTGCGCCAATGCGGTTACTACCGTTAGTACTGTCGTTTTGTACTGTAACGAGGCCATAATTGCCACCTGCTTCAATGAAAAAATAGTTACGTCTATATTGATAACGGATACCTAAATTACCGGTTATACCGAAATTAGTGCTTTTCAATTCATCAGTAACATTTGTTGTGCCGAAAGGAACGGGATTACCAAGTTTTTGTTCTATATCGGGGAATTCTGTTTTAACAAAATCTTTTATATCTGCTGACATATTATCCCACAAAGTAGTCGTTCCAGATACATCCGAATATAATTTACTGGTTCCTTTGGTCAATTGCTTGCCAGATAAAAAAAACGATACAAATGGGCCTGTATTGATATACACACGCCATGGCGATTGGCCGATGTTTTTCCCAAATTGCACCATAAGCGGTATAATTATATAGTCGAATTTTACGGTGTTGTTTATATTTGCATAGTAGTACTGCGGCATATTTGTAGTAAGTGATTCCAATACAGCAAGCTGCTGGTTAGTTATACCTGTACCTATACTGTTGCCCATTTCGGTAATAAGCCTTTTTGTAGGCATGGCTTGCATTCCGTCTTTTTTGCCGCCCATCTCGCTGTATTCTACGCCAAGACGCAGCGAAATTGTCTGATTAAGCTGTAACTCAGTAAAAATACCGGCTCCGGTGGCCATTCGCGACACGTACCCTTTGCTTATAGGCGTATCATTGTTTCCTGCCATTATATTTGGAAGGTTTAATCCGCCTCTGAAACCAAATTTTACATCTTGCGCATACACTCCGCAAACTGTCAAAATACTGATTACTGCACTTATAATAACTTTTTTCATATGTATATAATTTGTTTTTTTTAATGATCAGATGAAATCTGCAACAATATATTCATCCTGTTTGGTGCCATTTTCTGTATGCATATATCATTATGTTTAAATTTATTCATATCATATCTTCAACATTCCAAACAAACGCCCTTAACCCCTGCTGTTCGGCTTTTGCATCTAATTTCTTGAGGCTTTCGAGCAGAGGTTTTACCCTTTCTTCCTCAATGACAGTAAGTATAGCCGAATTCATTGAAGGCCATGTGTGACTGCCTAAGTGCGGTTCGCCGCTATGTGTGCCGCGCCCTTGCACGTCTGTAACTTTGGTGTATCCTCTAATGTGATTGCGGTCGAGAACACTGTCAATCGCTTCTGTGAGTGCCTTGTTATAGGCTATGAATACTGCTTTCATATTAATCTTATTGTTATTAAATTTATTTATATAGTAATGTTTACATATTTACTCTCTATAAACAACAGTTCATAGTTTTATGGAGTATTCTCCAAATTTAATTAGCTGGTTTATATTGTTGCAATACAGTATTAATTTTTCTTTTCTTGCTAATTCAATAGAGTAAAACTTACAGTTTACATACCTTTATTACCATTAAAGTAATATACTAACTAATCTTCATATTGAATTATTCTTTTCTTTTTTCGTTTAAGTGAACGATTACAAAATACCGAATAAACAACAGGTATTACTACAAGTGTCAATATAGTAGAAAAGACTAAACCGCCGATGACAGCAATACCCATAGGTTGCCATATTTCAGAGCCGTTGCCGAGGCCGAGCGCTAATGGAAACATACCAAGAATAGTTGTCAGAGTAGTCATCAATACAGGACGCAAACGCGACTTGCCCGCTTCAATGACCGCACGATTAACTGTAAGTCCGCGTTCGCGCAACAGATTGGTAAAGTCAACCATAACAATACCATTTTTAACTACTATACCTACCAACATAATAGAACCAATGAGAGCTATAAGGCTTAACGTAGTATTGGTAATAAACAGTGCTAAAAATACCCCTGAGAATGCGAATGGCAGAGAGAACATAATTATGAATGGCATAAGAAACGATTCGAATTGCGTAGCCATTACAATGAAGACCAACAGAATAATCAATATTAAGAGTGTCCCCATATCTCCGAACGATTCAGCCTGTTCTTCGGCTGCACCGCCTATGGCAACGTTTATCCCCTCAGGCATTTCCGTTTGATCAAGTATTGTATTTATTTCTTCCACCACAGTACCTAAAGCCGCTCCATAAAGCGACATCTGTACGGAAATTACGCGCTGACGGTCTTCTCTTTCAATAGAAGGCGGCGAAAAATATTCAACTACGCTGCCTACATCTTTAACGCGAACTGCCTGGCCTGTTGAGCTGTATATTTTGATGTTTTCTATATCCTCTATAGATTCGCGGAATTTTTCATCGTAACGCACCACAATATCAAATTCGTCGCCATCTTCACGGTATAGGCTCGCTATTAGTCCATTTATACGATTACGTATAAATGTAGATGCTGTGGCGCTATTCAATCCGTATAGGGCAAGTTTTTCGCGGTCGAACACTACACGATATTCTGATTTCATATCTTCGCGGCTTAGTCTCAAATCGCGTACACCATTTATTACCTGCATCTTTGTCATTAACTCTCCGGCAAAATTTCCGGAAGTTTCAAAATCGTAACCAAATACTTTCACCTCAACGTCAGCTCCAGAGCCAAAACCGTTGTCGCCAACAGTAACTGTAGATTTAACTATTTCGGGAATAGTGTTGAACCTTTCGCGCATAAGGTCAGCCATAAGAAAAATATCCCGTTCGCGGTCTGTGGCGTCCACACATCGCATAGTGATACTAATTACGTGTGAACCCGATGTTCCCAAAGCACCCCAAAAATTGCTTCCATCAGCTGCACCTGTGCTTGTTGAAACAGATTCTATTTCGGGAAAATTATTTTGAATATATTCAGTTATTTCGTTGGTTATTTTTTTTGTATATTCCAGTCCGCGTCCCATTTCCATCTCAATAGTAGCTGAAATTTGTCCATCGTCTGTTTTAGGCATAAATTCAGAAGGTACCTGCATCATCACAAAAATACTCGAAATAAATATTACAATAGAGCAAATTAATAGAAATGCACGATGACGCACCGACCAGGTAAGAATGCGAGCATAACCATTGTCTAAACTGTCTAAAAATTTGTCAATTGGTTTAAACAGAACGCCCAGCCCCTTGTATGTATGTCCTACTTGTTGAAAACGAAGTAATTTTGCTGCGAGCATCGGAGTAAGCGTTACTGCTGCAACTAACGATACGCCAATTACCACGCAAACAATCCATCCTAACTGTTTAAATAAAATACCTGCCATGCCTCCAACCATAGTCAAGGGAAAGAATACGGCAATAACCGTCAGTGTTGAGGCAATAACGGCTAACCAGACTTCATTTGTTCCATAAATGGCGGCTTCGCGCGGCGAACTGCCACGCTCTATGTGTTTGGTAATATTTTCTAATACTACAATGGCATCGTCAACCACCATGCCGATGGCTATTGATATTGAACTTAATGATATAATATTAAGCGATCCGTCTGTGGCGAAGAGGTAAATGAAAGCTGTTACTAACGAAACCGGTATTGTAAGTACAATGATAAACGTAGCACGCCAACGTCCGAGGAAGAACAGAATTACGAGTATCACAAAAAGAAATGCGAGCATCACAGTTTCGGAAAGACTATTTATGCTGTCTTCTATAAATTCTGACGTATCAATCAATATATCTATTTTTACATCTGGCGGCAGGGCTTTTACCAAATTTGGTATTTCTGAACGCACTGCCTTAGATACATCTACTGGGTTGGCGCCAGACTCTTTCTGTATAATTATCTGTGCACCTAATTTACCATCAATTAATTGCTCCTGCGTGACCTTTCTGACAGTGTCTTTCACTTCAGCCACATCGCTCATAAGTACGGTATTTCCGCCAAGACGGCTTACCACTAATTTTTTAATTTCATCGCTTTCGTGAAATTCACCTTCTGAACGTATTGAAAATGTACCCGAACCAATATCCATTGTTCCGGCAGGCATATTGAGGTTTTCGCTTCCTATTATCTGTCCTATTTGCTCAATAGTAAGATTGTACGCATCCATTTTCACAGGATCTAAGTTAACTTGTATTTCGCGTGTAAGTGCTCCGCCAATACTTACAGAGCCTACTCCGTCAATACGGTTCAATGGATTAGCCACTCCGTCGTCCAGCAGTTTACCCAATGCAGGAAAACTTTCGTTGGCAGTTACCGAGAGGAACATTACCGGAATCATGTTCATGTCTATTTTCATGATTGTAGGACGTTCAGCATCTTCGGGCAAATACTGCTCCACGCGCGACACTACATCGCGGATATCGTTAGACGCTTCATCTAAGTTAGTTCCCCATTCAAACTGCAGAGAAACTAATGAAAAATTGTCGCTTGAAGTTGATTGCAACTTTTTGAGGTTGCTTACCGTATTAAGGTTGTCTTCCAACCGCCTGGTTATATTTGTTTCAATATCGGCGGCACTTGCTCCTGAATACTGCGTAAAAACCATTATATAAGGCACATCCATATCCGGATAAAGATCGACGGACAGCCTTTGCAGTGAAAACAGCCCAAAAACTATTACTCCTACAAAAATAAGAATAGTAGATACAGGCTTTCTGACGGATGATTCGTATATTTTCATTTGTTATCAATTTTCAATTTTAACCGGCATTTTGTCGAGTAGGCGCGATTGTCCGGCAACTACCACTTGCATACCCGGTTCTATACCCGAAATTATCTCGTAACGATCGCCAATAAGGCGCCCTAATTGCACTTCGCGACGGTTAGCAACTCCGTTATCTATGACATATACGTAGCGAGTATTGGTGCCAGACTGCTTTATTATTGCCAAATCGGGTATTACTACATTATTTAAAGTGCCAAAATTAAGCTCTACCCGTGCAAACATTCCTGGCCGAATAGCCATATCAATGTTTGCGATAGTTACTTCGGCGCTGAATGTACGCGACAATTGGTCAATGGTGGGATAAATTATGTTTATTTTGCCTGTGAAATCTCTATCGGGATAAACATCGAGTTTTACACGTACTTCCATACCTGTTTTTACTAATGGAAAATAAACTTCTGAAATGTTTACCAAAACTTTCACAGGAGCAATTTGCATCACAGTAAGTATAGGCTGTGTGCCGCCATAAATATTTTTAGAGTCGAACGAACGAGCAGTTACTATTCCGTCGATTGGCGAATGTAAATCAACGTTTTCTACGAGGTTGCGGACTGTTTCCTTTAAAATATCCACCTGCGACGTTAATTGGTCTAACTGTTGCTGTGTGGCGCTTCCGTATTTGAAAAGCTCGGTAATACGGCCAAGTTCTTTTTCGGCGTTGTTTAACTGCAATTGTGCCTGCACAAGATTTGTCCTGTCCATATTTACAAGTAACTGTCCTGTACGTACGCGACTGCCGACTTCTACTAAAATATTTTCGATACGCCCCGGGATTGTAGGCGCTATGTAATTTATTCTGTAGGCTTCTGTATTTCCTGTAAGTTCTGTCAATTGTTCTACCGGCTGTTCGTTTACTGTTTGCACTTTCACTATAACAATTGAGTCTTGCACTGTTGTGGTTTGCGACTGTTCTACGTTACTGTTGCAGGAATACAGTGCAATAACCGCCAAAATCAAAATATTTTGAAAAGATTTCATAATTTATTATGTTTTTAAATATTTATTTTTTTAATTTTAAATTGTATTCAACAGTTTTTCGAGTTCTGTTTGTGCCGTTAAAACATCCATCATAGCATTTACATAATTGCTTTGTGCTTGCAGAAGGCTTGTATTTGCTGTTGTAACGTCTAAGCTTGAAGCTGTTCCATACTGATATTTCCGTGCTATACTTTCAAAAACGCGCTGTGCAACATCCATTGCCTCTTTTTGCTGTTCAAGTGCCTCTACAGCACTGTTAAGGTTAAAACGCAGTTGTTTTTCTTGTAGTAACAAATTTTCGGTAAGCAAATCATGATCGTTTTTGGCTTTTTCGAGATTTATTTTGGCCTGTTTTGTCCTTACATAGCGTTGACCAGATGCAAAAAGTGGAATATTTGCCTGTAAGCCAATTACGTGATTTGGCGACATATCGAAAGTAGATTTCGCAATTTTATAAGTATAACTGTACACTGCAGACACATTTGGCAATGCTGCGGCCTTTTCGAGTCCAATTTGCATATTTGCTAAATTTATTTGTTCTTCAATCAACTGCATGTTATAATTGTCATTCAGATCAATATATTTTAATAACAATTCACTGCTTTGGCAAGGAATACATCCGTCTTCCAGAGTTTGCGTCAATACTATTTCGGTATCAGCGTCAACACCCAATTGGAAACGCAATAAATTATACGCAAGTTCAATGTTGCGTTCTATCGATTTTATAATATTCGCCATTGTTAGAATCTGCACTTTTATTTGGTCAACGTCTGTTTGTTCAGCTACGCCTGCATTAACAAGCCCTTCGGTAGTTTTTGCTATTGTTTCAAGATTTTTAAGGTTTTGTTCCAGAATCTCTTTATTTTCCTGAGCTACAAGAATAGTGTAGTAAGCCGACTGTGTTTGGTGTTTAACGTCAAGTTCTGCCTGTTGCCAAGCTATTTCGTTCATCTCTTCGCCAATTTTCGACATTTTAATGCCTACCCAGTAACTTGCACTGAAAAGCAGTTGTGTAACCTGCGCCTGAAAATTACTTGTAGGCACCATCCCTATGCTCATTCCGGCAAACTCCATTTTAAAACCCATCATGTTCTGATAATTTATGCTGGCATTTATTTGCGGCAATCCGGCCGAAATGGCCTCCCACGTTTTCTTTTGAGCTTCCGACACCGACAAGCCGGCATTCCATACATTCTTGTTGTGTTGAACCGCATATTCCTTTGCTTCAGAAACATTAAGGCGCAAGACATTATGGTTTGTTTGCTGCGAAAACACTTGTAAGCACACGCTTGTAAGCATTAAAGTAATAATACACTGTTTTATCATTTTTGATTTATATTTGTTAAGCATTACTTTTTAGTGTGGCAAAACAATGATATTTCGCCTTGCTCGAGACTGAAAAAAGTATTGAAACGGAAATTTTAGGAATCTAAGTTTGCAGAATTAACAAACTTTCGGAGTTAGAAACTGTTTTGAATTTACAGGATAAGCTTTTTTGATACCATTCCATAAACTGCTTCACAATTGACAATTAGTGATTTTAGGGTTTGCGACTCGTGCAGCAGTGCGCGATACTTTCACGGAGTTGTGATACCTTTGTGTACCCCTGCATAATCCTTTCACGGAGTTGTGATCCCTTATGCACCCCTGCATAATCCTTTCACAAGGTTGTGAAACCCTCGTGCAGTAGTGTGCGATACTTTCACGGAGCCGTGATACCATCACGTCTTTGCGAGGGCAACGCCCGAAGCAATCCAGATGTTTTTCTGGACTGCTTCGCAAGCTCGCAGTGACGGTACGTTATATAATTGTCAGTTGTCCATTGTCAATTTTTTATGTTTCACTTGGACTTGGTATTGACCAGGTATTGACCGGGTATGGCCTTGGCCTTATCAGGGAGTAAATGTACGGCGGCTAATAAGGATTTAAAAATTCGGTGCATGTTGCGCTTTTTTAATTGACAGTTAACAATTGACAGTTGACAGTTCACAATTAAAAGAGAGGCTGAATCGTGATTTATATGATTTTAATGATTGATATGATTTGTGTCCTTTGCGTAATTCTTTGCGCCCTTTGTGGTTTATATTTTACCACACAGAACACAAAGTTTACTCAAAGTTCACAAAGAAAATCATGCCAATCCTTTAATCCTGTAAATCGTGGTTCAGACATCCCTGTTGTCAACTGTCAATTGTTTTTATATATTTTCTGAAATTCAAAACAGTTTCTTAATCAGTTAAAAAAATTATCAATAAGGTATTGTTTTTTCAATATTATTTTGTTTCTTCGCTTGCTCAAAAAATTAAGTAGTTTTAGCGGTATGGACGATAATAAAATATTACAGCAAATATCCTCAATATTTTCGATATTTATGATCGTATTCTATATTGGTGCAGGCATATTTCTTATTTTCTTTTTTGAGAAGAGTATCATTGATAAAGAAACAAGAACAATTATAGGTTCGGCATTCTTGATTTATGGAACTTTCAGGACATTTAAAGCAGTCTTTCAGATAAAAAGACTTTTTTTTGACAAGGAAGAAACAGACAACGAGCAGTGAATAAAAATAAATATAAAATGTTTTTGCCAGGTGTTGTTGTAGCTTTGGCGGGTGTGGTGTTTTTTACATCCTGTTTAAACAGGGGCGCCAAGCCACTGAACGAAACGCCTACAAGAGGCGACATCAAAATAGCTGTTGATGAATCGTTTCAACCTGTTTTAGAAACCGAAATATTTACTTTTACGCATTTATACCCCAATGCATATATTACGCCTCAGTATAAATCCGAATACGACATAATGGAAGATTTTATGAACGATTCGGTAAAAGTGATGGTAACCAGTAAAAAACTTACAGACTATCAAACTCAATATCTAAGAGATTCATTAGTAATAGCGCGTACGGTAACTTTTGCATATGACGCATTAGCTTTGGTTACACACAAGGATAACCGCGATACCCTGATGAAATATAACACCGTAAGAGATATATTTCTCGGAAACATAACAAACTGGAATCAGATAAATCCGAAATCGGACTTGGGCGAAATACAGGTAATTTTTGACAACAACGGATCGGGAAATATACGGTATTTTAAAGAACAGTTTGGAATAAACGGCAATTTGCCAGGTAATTTCTACGCTGTGAGAACCAATCCCGAAGTTGTAAATTTTGTAAGCAGGAACAAAAACGCCATTGGTATTATTAGCGTAAACTGGATAAGCGATAGCAAAGATTCGCTTAGCATGAGTTTTATGGAAAAAATTAACGTTCTTGCAGTATCGCATCAATTTTTAGATGATAGAACATATAGTCGCCCGTATTTGGGGGCGATTTATGAAAAATCGTACCCGTTTGTAAGAGAAATTTATTTCGTATCGCGCGAAACGTTTGCAGGGCTCGGTACAGGTTTCATACAATGGGCTACTGCCGAACAGGGACAGAGAATAGTATTGAAGTCGGGGCTTGTTCCGGCTACCATGCCGATAAGGCTTGTTGAAATAAAACGTTAAAATATTTTGAACATAACGAGATTTTTATTTAATTGCACGCTGCAAAATAGACTTTGAAACTTAAAACTAATTAAATTAATTGATATTAAATAACATAAACAATGAAATCTATAACTTTAAGATCAGTTCTAATTATGGTTGCTTTGCTGGTTGGTTCGGTGTTTACGGCAAAAACGCAAGATTTGAACTCTGCGATTCTGTTTACGAAAAGCGAACAGTACGATAAAGCAAACGAGCTTTTAAACCAGCTGATACAAAGCGAACCATCGAACAGTAAAAATTATTTCTATTTGGGGGAAAATTATTTGTTAGAGTATTTTTCCGACACAATATCAAACACGTTAACCGTGGCAATGAACAATGCGAGAAACGCATTCCAAAAGGGTGTAGATGTTGGTCCGAATGATCCTCTGAGTTATGTTGGGCTTGCAAAAATAGCATCTTATCTCGGCGATGAACAAAGTGCCAATGAACAAAGAGAAAAGGCAAGAAGCCTTCTTCCTCCTGTTCCAAAGAACTTAAAAAGAATAAGTCCTCCCGCCCCTGAATATGCTTATACGCTTGCAAAAATTGCAGAATCATACATTAATTTGGCTAACGATGTTGACACGTCATTGGCTCTTCCTATTATAAGAGAGGCTATTGGTATTGACAGTAAAAACAGTGATGTTTATTTAATTGCCGGAGATATTGTCATCCTTAAAAATGATGCTTCAAGGGCCATATACTACTATAATTTGGCTCAGATGGCCGATACTGAATCTCCTACTGCAAACATGAAAATAGGATACATATACGTTAAAGGCCGTGCATTACAATCTGCTATACCGTATTTTGAAGAAGCAATTCAGCTCGACGAAAATTATGCCCCTGCATATCGTGAGTTAGGACAGTTATACTTGCTTGCTCAAAGATTTGAACAGGCAAAAGAATATTTTGAAAAATATCTCGCTCTTACGGCAGGAAACATTCCCGCTAAAATCAGGTATGTAAACGCACTTTTCTATGCGGGAGATTTTGAGGGAGTTATTCAAAATGTTGAAGAAATATTTCAACTCGACAGGTCAAGAACGTATATGAACCGTATAGCAGGATATTCAAGTTTGGACAAAACCCCGCCCGATTACGATCAGGCTCTGAGCTATATGGAAACACTTTTCTCTTCGTTAGATCCGGACAGGCTTCTCCCGAGAGATTATCAGTACATGGCAAGAATTCTCGTCAGAAAGAATGTTGGTGCGGCAGAACTTGCCAATAAAGCGGCAACATTAAGGGCCGAGATAGACAGGGACAGGGCAAGGGCGGCCACAGTAGCAGCGGCCGAAAGAGACGCCTTAAATGCCGCTATCGCGAGTAAAACAGCAGAAGCTGACAGTTTAGATGCTGTTATTGCCGGTATGAACAGCAATGTTGACAAAGCATTTGATTTTTATCTCAAATATGCTGACGTGTTACCCGACGGCAGTCCTGGAGACAGAGCTTTGCCACAGGAAATTACGTCTATGTATAATTCGCTCAGGAACTATGCCGGCGTTGCTAAAACACTGTCTCTCTCGTTGGGTTCGCTTCCGGAAAGCATAGATGCTTACATGCAGGTAGGAAGGGCGTATTATAATGGAGCGAGATATCAGTCGGCCGACTCCATTTTCAACATGGTAATTCAGTCGTCGCCCGACTATATTCCGGCACACCTTTGGGTTGCAAGAACATATTCAAGACTTGACCCCGATACTAAACTGGGGCTTGCAAAACCGAAATTCGACAACCTTATTGAAGTAGCGTCGAAAGACCCTGTGGCCAATGCTGCAGAATTAGCCGAAGGGCTCACATTTTTAGGTTTTTATTATACCTCGGAAGAAGATTATCCTCAGGCCAGAGCTTATTACAACAGGCTTGCCGAGCTTGCTCCCGACAATAATGAATATAAAATTCGCGCATATAACGGGCTTGGCCTTATTGAACAAAGGCTTGTAGCTAACGAAAAAACCAACGAAGGCAGATTGGCTGTTATATCAAGGTCAACAGAATATTTTAACAGAATTCTTGCTCTTGACCCAAACAATGCATCAGCAAGAAATCAAATAGCATATCTCAGGAGTTATGATGCCTCGGTAAGAAAAGGCATTAATCCGAACGAAATTAGGGGCGTGGTAACCGATGCTGCCACGAATGCTCCAATCGCTTTTGTATCAATAAGAGTAAAAGATACGGCTGCTGAAAATTTAACAAACCAGAGAGGCGAGTTCAGGTTTGAAATACCGGCAAGTTCTGAAGTTTTGGTTGTAAGTGCAAGAGATTACAGAACAATAGAAATTCCTATAACAGCCGCACGTGTTTATAATCTGACATTATCTAAATAAAATTTGATTTTTTCAAACTAAATATTTGTATAATTTAATTTAAAACTAAACTTAAACTAATCAAAAATGAGTAAACAAGGAAGTACATTTATGGATTCATTGAAAAGCGTTTTCGCTTTGGTAGTTATTGTAGTATCTTACATTGTGTGTAAACTTTTGTTTGACAATGTAATGGGAAATCCTGTGAATTTTGAAGGCGGTAATCCTGCCGGTCATGCTTTGGAAGGCAACTATCTCGGAATTATTTACAAAGGAGGTTTTGTTGTTCCTGTTTTATTTACCTGTAGTATGGTAGTTCTTATTTTCGCTATCGAAAGAATTATTACGCTTTCGAGAGCTAAAGGAAAAGGAAGGCTTAATGTGTTCGTACGCCAGCTTCAGCAACTGTTGTCGGAAGACAAAATTGAAGACGCTGTAAAAGCTTGCGACAAACAAAAAGGATCTCTTGCAAACATTATGAAAGCAGGTCTTTTGCGTTACCGCGACCTTCAAAAAGACACCTCTCTTGCTAACGACCAAAAAATTCTTTCTATTCAGAAAGCAACCGAAGAAGCTACTGCAATTGAAGTTCCAAGTTTCCAAAGAAACATGGTTATTTTTTCAACTCTTGCACCCGGCACAGTGTTAATAGGCCTTATCGGAACAGTACTTGGTATGATTCGCGCATTTGCAGCTCTTGCACAATCGGGTGCACCCGATGCTCTTGCTCTTTCGCAGGGTATTTCTGAAGCTCTTATCAACACGGCTCTCGGTATTACAGGTTCATTAATTTCATTAATACTGTTTAACATTTTTTCAACAAGTATCGACAGTTACACATTTAAAATTGACGAAGCAGGATTTAGCTTAACACAAAATTTTGCAGCATCATTGAAAAAGGGTTAATTATTTTTTGAATTAATATGAGTTTGAAATTTGGAGCTTACGGATTGTGTTTTTTGAATCCAAAAATTACGGATTTAACTGTTTGTACGAATTTCACTTTGTATTTTGAAACAAGATAATAAATAATTAATCTTATGAAAAGATGTCTGATGTTTTTTTTGATTGTCTTATTTACACAAAGTATATGTAATGCTCATGACAACAGTAAATTCGGGTTTAAGGCTGGCCTTAACTATTCAGGACCGGTGTTGATTTCAGAGAATTATGACCCGGGAACAGGTTATCAATTGGGAGTTTTTTCGGATATTAAAATATATAAACCCATATCGGTGCAGTTTGAATTTTTGTTCGCAAAAAGTAATTACAAAAATAAATATAATGCAATTCCTTATGATTATTATAAAATTTCCGGTACATGCATAAATTTTCCTGTACTTTTGAAAGTTAAGGTATTTACACCACTTAGTGTTTATGTCGGGGGGCAGATTGGATTTAGAACAGACTGTAGTTCTCAAGTTGACGAATCTCGTCTGTCTGAACCTTTGAAGGTTCCTGATCAACAGATTCTCAACCTTTTGGCGGGATTAAGTTTACAGCCTCATAAAAACTTTGGAATGGATATCAGGCTTTTTGATGAAGGACGATGGGGATATAACTTTGTTAATCCCAAAGGTTTAGAATGTTTTATTACATATACTTTTTAGATAAATTATTTTCATAAGAAACATTAGTGTTTATTTTCAGAGATTAAGATTTTTATTAAGTTCAAGTTTATAAGAAGTTATTATTTTTATTATTTAAAAAAATAATTAATGAAGAAGATTAAAATAAAAAAGAAACCTCAACCTAACATCGATATGACTCCGATGGTTGATACGTTTTGCGTTGTACTTACATTTTTAATGCTTACAGCACAAATGAGACAGCCGGAACCAATCGAAGTTAATACGCCTTTTTCAATATCGGAAACACCTACTCCCGACTTTAATACTATGTCTTTTCTGTTGTCGGACGATGGCGTTTTTATGAATTTTGATAACGGGCCCGATACTTTGCTCAGATACCGGCCTAAAATTTTGGTTGAAATGGGCAATTTGTATGGAATTGAATTCACAGAAGAACAACAGAGGGAATTTGAAAAATATCCCTCGTCTATCGGTGTTCCAATGCAAAATATGGTACAGTTCCTCAACACCCCGGATGCAGCCTTAAGGAAAGAATTACAGGTAGGAATTCCTATTGATTCGGCCGATAACCAATTGTCGATGTGGATTCTTTGTGCACGGCAGGTTAATCCTAACATACAGGCTGCTATTAGGGGCGATGCTACTACACATTTCTCAACCGTAGAGAAAATTCTTGATGTATTGCAGACAAGAAATGTTAACCGGTTTAGTTTGGTTACCAATCTCGAATCTGCTACTATTAACTTAGACGAAATACCCGAATAATATGGCACAAGTAGGAGGAGGAGGAGAAGAAAAAGGAAAAGGAAAAGGGAAAAGGAAAGTAAAAGCCCCTCCCTTTATAGATATGACCCCGATGGTGGACCTTATGTGTCTGCTGATTACGTTCTTCATGCTTACAACAGCATTTACCAAATCGAAGGTAATGGAGATTGTATTGCCTGAAAAACTTCAGAATGAAGAGGAACAAACAGGCCCGCGAATTGCAGCGAGCCGTACAGTTAACGTAATTCTTGGCCCTGAAGACAAAGTTTATATGTATCCGGGAAGAGTTGAAGATTTTAATAATTTGCCACCTCTAATGGAAACAGATTACAGTTCTGAAGGAATTCGCAGGCAACTGCTTGAACGTAACGCAACCCTTGCCCGTAGAATCAATGATTTGGAGCAGGAGGTTCTTACAGGCAGGCTGCAAATATCGCGCGACTCGTTGGCTTCGTCAATAAGCCGGCTTAAGAGCGACGACGATACAGGCCCTATTGTGCTTATTAAAGCATATAAAGATGCTAATTACGGTAATTTTGTAGATATTTTAGACGAAATGAATATTTGCGGAATAGCCCGTTATACTTTTATGAAAATTGCATGGTACGAGGAGCAGATGGTTGAAATTGCCGCAGGCATTTCTTCAACGGCCTCGCCAAATTAAACCGTAAACCTAAAAAATATGGCTAAAAACAAAATTAAAGCGCCTACATTCGATGAAATAGTATTCGAATATAGAAATAAGGAGTACGGAGCATATATTCTTCGTAAGAAGTATAATAAATACATGACCATCTCGTTGTGTATAGGAATTGTATTTATTTGTGCAGCGCTTATTACTCCCTATCTTAGCGCCAAAGCAGCTTTCGATCGTGGAGAAGTGCGTGAAGAGAGAGAAGTAGTTGTAGAAATGGAGAACTTGGAATTGCCAAGCGAAGACTTCGCACCACCTCCACCGCCGCCGCCTCCACCGCCGACCGATGCTGTTCAGCAGCAGAGATACGTGCCGCCGGTTGTTGTTGACTCGGTGAGTTTCGAAGAGGAAGTTGCATTTATGACTTTCGACGAAATACGTGAAGAAGTTGTGGACAGATCGGTTGATGAGGTAATAGAAATAGTTACCACCGTTACAACTGAGGAAGTGGCCGAAGAAGTAGCTGAACCGGAACCATTCCTGATTGTGGAAGAAATGCCCATGTTCCCAGGTGGTGATGCTGAACTTTTGAAGTTTATTACTGAGAATGTTGTGTATCCTGAAAGGGCGAAAGAGAATAATATACAAGGTACAGTATATTTACGATTTGCCGTTACCTCTACAGGAAATGTCGGTGAAGTACAGGTAATTAGAGGAGTGGATGCAATGCTTGACGCAGCAGCTATAGACGCTGTGAAAAAACTGCCAGCTTTCAGGCCTGGCAGGCAAGGTGGGGTAGCTGTTCCTGTGTGGTACTCAGTTCCAGTTAGATTCCAGCTAGTTGAGCTTTAATTAAAAAACTCTTATATAGCGTATAATGTAAAAAGCCGGTGAATTCACCGGCTTTTTTTTTACACAATAATTAATTGTCTGTTTAAAGGCATAAAACGAAAACTCGCTATTCTTGGTTAAAATTTTCTTGATAACATATTGTTTAATATATACCTTTACAACGAATAGGTATATACAGTTCGTATTTGGCATAATTATAAACATTAATGAAAATAGAAAATAATATGGAATTTTTTGCCTGTCCTGTTTGTGGTAGTGTTATTAGAGAAACTGTTTTTCAGTGTATTGACCACAGTGTAACCGGAGAAGTATTTGATATTGTACAATGCAAACCGTGTGGATATGCGCAGACTTTTCCCTTACCCAACGAATCTGAAATAGATAAATACTATGAAACCGATTATTATGTTTCTCATTCAGAAACCCATAACGGTATTGTGAATAAACTGTATCTTCTTATAAGATGGTTCAACGTTAGGGCAAAATTAAATATTGTAAAACGTATTGCCTGTAGCCGAAACAATTTGCTTGATGTGGGCTGTGGAACAGGATTTTTTCTCGCTTACTGTAAAAAACACGGATGGAACATTACCGGGGTTGAGAGAAATACCATTGCCCGTAAAAAGACAGAAGAGCGGATTAATGCCTCTGTTTATACTTCGATATACGCAGTTACAGGAAAAAAATTTGATGTAATAACCCTTTGGCATGTGTTTGAGCATTTGTTTAATATAAACAAATCGTTCGAACAGCTTAAATCTATGTTAACCCCGCACGGGTTTATGATATTTGCGTTGCCTAATAAATGCAGTATGGATGCTGGAATATACGGCAGTAACTGGGCAGCTTTCGATGTGCCGCGTCATTTGTCTCATTTCAGCCCCGTTTCAGTCAGATTACTGGCAGAGAAACATGGTATGGTGGTAAAAAAGATTATTCCCATGAAGATTGATGCGTATTACGTTTCTATGCTCAGTGAACAGATTCGAGGGAAAAAAGAGGTATTATCTCTTTTAAGGGGCATATACATGGGTTTGAGATCGAATATTTCGGCAAAAAGAACAGGTGATTATTCAAGTTTGATTTATATAATTGGACAGAAATAAATTTATTTATAAAAGAAAACGTTAAAAAGAAGAGTTTATCAATTATTATTAATTTTGAAACATTCAAAAAAAATTAAAAGTTCGATGAGATCAGTCAAGGTCGTAATATTATTTTTATTTATTCTTTATTCTTCGCAGTTGCTTTTTGCCAATATAAAAAATTCTGGAGAAACCGTACTGTCAGTATCGCAAGGCTTTAATAAAGCTATCCCTGATTTGGGATTTCAAAAAGACGAGCCTGTACGGTTTGAGTTTCATGTTATTGAATCGCGACATGAAACTCCTTATTTTATTTCAAAGGAATATGGTGTTACCGTAGAGGATATATATAAATATAACTCTGATATAAAGCAATTTAGACGGGGCGCAACAATAAGAATACCGATATGGGATGTTACTGAAACTTCGCCTGCGCCTGATGTTTATAAATCTGGAGAATCTGTATCGAATGTTTCTATAATTGAACACAGGATTGTTTCTGGAGAAACACTTTGGGGAATTGCACATAAATACGATGTGAGCGAAGCAGATTTAAAAGTCGCCAACCCTGTGCTAAATAATAGTTTTCCGGCAGGAGCTGTTATTAAAATTCCTGTAAAAACAAAAGAATCGGCAAATAATACAGTTGATGTTATTTCAACAGTTTCATGCCAGCCTCTACCTGCAAGCGAATATTCAAATACAATTTTTAATGTAGCGCTTTTTTTGCCACTTTTTTTGGAAACAAATTATTCAATGAACATACATTCCGATTTTGAAAGTGATATGAATAACAATGTTTACCCAGAAATAGAAACAGTTATTAGCGATACTGTTGTTGAGATTGAAAAGAATAAAGACATGTTTGTTGGATTTTACCGAAATACCGAAGACTATTTACAATTTTATGAAGGTGTTTTACTTGCGGTTGATTCAATGCAAAAACAAGGTATGAAAATAAGGCTTAATGTTTATGATACTCAGGAGAACCCTGCTGTAGCAAAAGAATTTTTATCTTCCGGCGAATTTCTTAACACTGATCTTATAATTGGTCCTGTTTTTCAGCAAGAACAAAAAGATATATCTGCTTTTTCGGCTATGAACCGGATATTTATGATTTCTCCTTTGATGGCACAAACAGACGAAGTGCTTGCTAATCCGTATTTTTACCAAATCAACCCTGATCGTGATTATTTGTTACGCGAAACCGCCGAAATGGTAGTACGTGATTTTTCAAACTGCAATTTTATTGTTTTTAAAACAGGAAATTCTTATAACACACCGGAAACAAGAATGGCGGATTTAATACGCGAAAAATTCAACGGTTTATCAGGCGGATATAATGCACGTTTTAGGGTTTATGATTTTAAGACTAACGGAATTGCAGGGTTAACGGCAATGTTATCGCCCGACAGGGAGAATGTAATTTTTATACCTTCATCTGACGAGGGCGAATTAAGTATTGGATTGTCGAATCTTAACAATTTGGCAGATAAGTATCAAATAACACTAATAGGAACAAACCAATATCCTCGTTACGAAAGTATTCAATTAGAATATTTTCACAACCTTAAACTTACTTATATAGCGCCATATTGGACTGATTATGAAAATACCCAAACGGTTAATTATATTGAAAAATTTAAACGTTACTTCTATACCGAGCCAAACAACTTCGGAAGGCAGGGATATGATGTTGCATTTTATTTTCTTAATGCATTAAAAAATTATGGCCGCGATTTTCGCAATTACCTACCCGAACTGAAAGTTGACCTTATTCAAGGAAACTATCGTTTTGAAAAAGTTTCACAACTTGGCGGATATGTGAACCGTGGTGTTTCGGTTATTACATACACACGCGATTACGATGTATTACGAAGAAAAATAGATGTTTTTAAAGATTAACATGTTAGTTTTATGTAACTTGTTGATAAGTGTATTTATAAACAAATTTTATATAATTCCTTATTTCGCTTGTTAATGCGCTCCGGTTATCGCGGTTAGTCAATATTTTACAAATTTTATTGTTTATGAATAACTTATAATTTTACCTAAAAACTTTAAGAACGAGTTAAACAAAAAATTTATTCAGGATTAGTATTATGGCTAAATATAATATGTGATTTTCGTAATTGGCTATTTGTTAAATTAATTGTCTGTTTTTATTTGTACGGCAATGGTATAAATTTGAGGGTGATTTTAAAAAAGCAACATCTTCTAATTTTTTATGCTGGCAGTAATTTTATATCTTTGTATCATGGAAGAAGGATGGAAAGAAATATATATGACCGTTTATGAGTATAGAGCCGAAATGGCAAAGGAAATTTTGGAAAACGAAGGTATCGGTGTGGTTATTATGAACCAGAAGGATACTGCTTATCAGGCATTTGGCGAGATGTATGTTTATGTAAAAGAAGAAAATGTTGAACAAGCAGTTGAACTTCTTAAAAACCTGAAACATTGAATGAATTTTTGAAACGTTTACTTACCGGAATTATTTTTGTGGCGCTAATTTTAGCCGGTACTGTAATACATCCGCTCATTTTCATACCTGTTTTTCTTTTTTTTCTTATACTTACACAATACGAGTTTTATAAACTTATTGAAAAAGCAGGATATACACCCCAAACTTTGGTAGGTTCTGTAATTGGTGGGCTGTTTTTTATCATTTGCAGTTTAACTGTTCAAAAAATTATTCCATACAATTACTGCTTAATAATTATTCCTGCCATAATTGTTATGTTCTCTTTTGAAGTGTTGCGAAAGAAACCACATGCCCTGCAAAACAGCATGTTAACGCTTGGTGGTTTTGTTTATACGGTAATTCCGTTTAGCTTGCTTAATTTTATTGTTTATCCCGGTTTTCCTGGCGATAGCCAATTTAATTCATGTATTTTAATAGGTATTTTCATTGTAGTTTGGACATACGATTCAATGGCATACGCCGGTGGCATTTTGTTCGGCAAACATAAAATGTGTAAAAACATTTCGCCGAAAAAATCATGGGAAGGGGTAATATCGGGGGCTGTTTTTGCTATAATGGCGGGTATTATGAATGCGGTAATATTTCAGTCACTGTCAATATTCAACTGGATTGTTTCTGCAATAATTATTGTTGTATTCGGAACTGCCGGCGATTTATTTGAATCTAAAATAAAACGCGACCTTAACATAAAAGATTCGGGAACTGCCTTGCCCGGACATGGTGGTTTTCTCGATCGTTTCGACAGCCTGCTTTTTGTTATTCCTATTATATATATTTGGCTAATATTTGGAGGAAACATTTAAATGAAATTACATAAAGAAGGATTTAAAATAATACCTGTGGCCTTTTTGGTTTTGGCGGCTATAGATATTGTTATTTATCTATTATTGAAAAATTTTCTGATTTTTTATTTTCTTATGGCAGTATCGCTTGTTCTGGCATTATTGGTTGTGTATTTTTTCAGAGTACCAAACAGGAAGGCAAACGTTAACGAAAACTACATTCTTGCCCCGGCCGATGGTAAAATTGTTGTAATTGAACCCGTATTTGAAAAAGAATATTTTAAAGACGAAAGAATACAAATTTCAATTTTCATGTCGCCGTTAAATGTTCATCAAAACCTGGCACCTGTTGGTGGAGAGATTGTTTACGTGAACCACATTCCCGGACATTTTCACTGTGCGTTTGTTGCCAAGTCTTCCGAAGAGAATGAACGTTGTTCAACGGTTTTCAGGATGAAAAACAATACTGAAATTTTATCGCGGCAAATTGCAGGTGCAGTTGCCCGCCGGATTGTAACATATAAAAAACAGGGAAACATAATTGAACAGGGCCAGGAATACGGATTTATCCGTTTTGGCTCCCGTGTTGATGTTTTTGTTCCAAAAAATGTAAAAATTAATTTGAAATTAAACCAGAAATCAATTGGCGGAAAAACTATACTTGCTTCATTTTCTTAGATAAGGAACAAAGTAGCAGGTTTGTTTTTAGACACGTGTTGTTATGCAAAGATTATTGAAACCTTACAGGCATGAAGAAAATTATCAGTCAGATACCTAATTTTATTACTTCCCTGAACCTGGTTTCCGGCTTTTCGGCTGTTGTTTTTGCCATAGACGGACACCTTGCATGGGCTGGATTTTTTATTTGTCTTGCAGCAGTTTTTGATTTTTTGGACGGGTTTGTGGCACGTTTATTAAAAGCATATTCCGATATTGGAAAACAATTAGATTCGTTGGCCGATGTAGTTTCATTCGGTGTTGCGCCGGGCGCTATATTTTTTACTTTGCTCGAATTTTCGATGTTTGGAATAAACCGGCCTGTTTACGAAATTTCGGCTAATTGGTATGAGTGGTTGGCGCTTTTTTCAGCTTTTTTAATCCCTGTTTTTGGAGCTATCAGGTTAGCACGGTTTAATGTAAGTACTGAAAATAATGCCTTTTTCAGAGGATTACCCATACCTGCCAATGGATTGATTTGGGCTTCGCTTGGACTAATAATTGAAGATTCGGGTAACAACGTTTTATTTGAAATAATTTTCTCTACTCAAGCAATATTATTTCTTGGCTTATTTACTTCCATTATGATGGTAAGTAACTTGCACATGTTTTCGCTTAAGTTTAAAACAATTAAATTCGAAGACAATTGGTTTCGCTGTATTTTTCTCATTTTATCTTTGGGATTGATACTTTCCCTGAAATTTTACGGGCTTATTTTCTGTGTTTTCGCATATATTCTTCTGAATATCTTATTCTATTTTTTTAAAATAAAATTGTAAGAAACTGTTTTGAATTTCGGGGAAACATAGAAAAACAATGGACAATTGATAATTGACAATGGACATTGAATATTAAGAGAGAGTATGCCTGTCGCCATTGTAAGGGCAACGCCGAAACAATACAGAACAATCTAAAATTAAAAGAATAGTAGCTAACAGCTCTCTTAATTGTTGTAAATTCTTAATTGCTGTGGATTGTTTCCCGTTTCGTGTTTCGCAAAGATGACGGCAATGGCAAACGCACGATTCACGGCTTGCTAAACCTTAGCAACAGGCAAATGACACGATTCACAGCTTGCTAAGTCTTAGCAATAACCAAATCGCACGATTTACTGCCTGCTAAGTCTTAGCAACGACCAAATGACACGATTCACTGCTTGCTAAACCTTAGCAACAGCCAAAATCACTAAATATAAATATGTAAATCAACTTAATATGAAAGAAATTACCTCCCTTGCCCCCTAATAATGGACAATTAGATAGTGATTCGTCACTGCGAGCCTGCGAAACGGAAAACAATATAGAGTGTTGCTGTTTTTATGGACTGTTTCGTGCCCCGCAGTAACGGTGCGTATCCTTTCTCTTAATATTCTTAATTATTAATTGTCCATTGTTTATTATAAATTAATTACATATCTTTGCAGTGGTTTTAGAGGTTTATTTTTCATGGCTTTAACCTTTAATAATTCGTTAGCGTCAGTATCCGGTACATAGTTGCAGGTGCTGGCGCTAAATTTTTTTGCCCAACTCCGCGCCAGACAATTGACAGTTGTTTAGTTGTTAATGCTTAATATCAATTGTCAATATTATCGTATAATTTAGAACAGGCGTACTGCAACAACAGGTTAGTACAGGAAGATACTCTGATAAATTTACTTCAACGGTACTGCAAAACGCAAAACATCCTCATTTGTTATAGTTTTATCGCACAAAATAATGAGCCTTTCAATTACGTTTCTTAATTCGCGTATATTTCCTGTCCATGTAATTTTTTGCAATTCGATAATTGCACTATCGGTTATTTTTATTTCTGTTTTTCCGTACTCGCCGCAAATTTGCCTGATAAAATAGTTGGTTAACAGTGGAATATCTTCAACTCTTTGGTTTAAAGATGGTACACTGATTAATATTACACTTAGCCTGTGATATAAATCTTCGCGGAATCTGTTAGTGGCAATTTCGTTGGCAAGATTTTTATTTGTAGCTGCAATTATACGAACGTCAACTTTAATTTGCCCGTTTCCACCAACACGGCTAATCACATTTTCTTGAAGAACCCGCAAAACTTTTGCCTGAGCCGACAAGCTCATATCGCCAATTTCATCTAAAAAAAGCGTACCTCCATTGGCTTGTTCAAATTTTCCCTTATGTTGTTTAATAGCAGATGTAAAAGAGCCTTTTTCGTGCCCGAACAATTCGCTTTCAATTAATTCGGAAGGAATTGCTGCACAGTTTACTTCAACGAAAGGTTCTGATACACGGTTACTCATATCGTGAATTCTACGGGCAATCAATTCTTTTCCGGTACCGTTTGCGCCGGTTATCAAAACGCGGGTATCGGTTGGCGCCACGCGGTCAGCCATGTCAATAACAGCTTTTATCACTTCTGACTCGCCAATAATTTCAAATTTTTTATTGATTTTCTTTTTAAGTATTTTTGTTTCCGAAACTAAGTTTGATTTGTCTATTGCATTGCTGATAGTAATAAGTAACCGGTTCAAATCAATGGGTTTTTCAATATAATCGAAAGCACCTTTTTTTATTGACTCTACGGCTGTATCAATGTTTCCGTGCCCCGAAATCATAACTACAGGCATATCGGGAGCCAATTCTGCAAACTGCTCAAGTACTTCAATGCCATCCATCTTTGGCATTTTTATATCGCATAAGACTATGGAATATTCTGCATTTTTTACTTTTTCAATTCCTTTCAATCCGTCTTCAGCCAAATCCACTTCATATTTTTCATATTCTAAAATATCTTTCAGCGTGTTCCGGATACTTCGTTCATCATCAATTACAAGAATTCTTGGCATAGTTTTTATACATTTGTTTCTGATAGTAAAAATAGTTTTTAGTAACCGTAACAAAAAATTCTTAAGAATATTTTCTGTGTGATTTAAATAACATTATTGCCTTTTTTGTTGAATATTAACTTAACCTGTTATTGTTTACGATATTAGTATGTTAGAAATACAGATTCATTTAATACATCGAATATAACAATGAATGATATTTATTTTGTTGATATCCATACCCATTCATGCAATATTGATGAAGAAGTAATAGCTGTTCGTAATATTGGTCAGGAGTTAGAATTTACAAATTCATCGGGCAGTAATTTTTTTTCAGCAGGACTACATCCATGGCATCTTAAATTACCTGAAGAAAACAACGTATTACTTTCTTTGGTAAGAGAAAAAACAAAAATTGATCGCGTTTTTGTTGGAGAAACAGGACTCGATAAACGTTGCACAACTGATTTTGAGGAACAAAAAAGGATTTTCGAGGCACAGGCAATTATTGCCGAAAAAAATAACAGGCCAATTATTATTCACTGTATAAGAGCATATAACGAAGTACTTGCAATATATAAAAAATTGAACCCAAAAATGACTTGGATTTTTCATGCATATAATGGAAGTATCGAAATGACACGGCAATTGGCAGCAGAAAATTTTATGTTCTCATTTGGAGAATATCTTTTTCTTCCCGGTATAAAAGCCATAGAATCGTTTAAATACCTTCCACTTAACAAAATATTTTTTGAAACCGATGAGAGTCGCGAAAGTGTTAAGCAAATGTACAAACAAGGTGCGTTGCTAAAAAAAATATCGAATAATGAATTTAAAAAAGCTGTTTGGCATAATTTCAGCCAGATTGTAAATAAATTTATAACTGATTTTTAATACAAAGTAAATTAATCTCTTTATGAGTTGGCTTGAACGTACAGAACTTCTTTTGGGAAAAGAAAAAATAAAAAAATTGAAAAGCGCCAATGTTTTGGTAGTTGGATTGGGAGGCGTGGGCGCTTATGCAGCTGAACAGCTTTGCAGGGCAGGAATTGGAAAAATGACCATTGTAGATGGCGATATTATTGAAATTACAAACATAAACCGACAGCTTCCGGCGTTGAATAGTACAACCGGAAAATTTAAAGCCGAAATTTTAGCTGAAAGATTTCGCGATATAAACTCTGAAATTGAATTGACTGCGGTAAACGAATTTATTCACAACGAAAAAACTGTTAACTTGCTAAATAGCCAGTCGTTTGATTATGTTATTGATGCAATTGATACACTTTCACCTAAAGTTTTTCTGGTTTATCACGCAGTTCAACTTGGATTAAAAGTAGTGAGTTCTATGGGGGCTGGAGGGAAAATGGACCCTGGTAAAATTCAGATTGCCGATATTTCCAAATCGTACAACTGCCGACTTGCAAGAATGTTCCGTAAACGATTATCACGGTTTGGGATTACTACAGGGGTTAAGGTGGTTTTTTCGCCTGAAGAAATAATTAAAGAATCAATAAGAATAGAAGAGGAAAAAAATAAAAAATCGACAGTTGGTACTGTTTCATATATGCCGCCTGTTTTTGGATGTTTTATTGCCGGTGTTGTTGTGCGTGATTTAATTGATATTTAACAAATAACAATTTTATTTTAATCAAAAAATTATTCTCATTTTATTTGATTATTATTTTTTAATTTTACCTTTGTGTCGCTAATTTTAAGATGATTTTGAATCTTGTCTTGTTCGAATTGTCTTAAAATTGGTGCTTTGGTCTTTTTTTATTGATGTTTTAAGTAATCCGGAACAGTATTTCTTCCTTGTTCTTTCTTCGCGTTTTTTCTTCGCAAATTAAAATTTGATAATTCTATTTTCATGTAAAAACCGTGCAGCGAATGTTGGTAATTATGTACTGTGAAAGAAGTTAAAATAGGATTTATTAATTTTTATAAATAATAACAATGAACATTTATGTTGGAAATCTTCCGTTCAATGTTGAAGAAGAAGATTTAAAAAAAATTTTTGAAGAGTATGGTGAAGTAGTATCAACAAAGATTGTTATCGATAAATTTACCGGAAAAGGTAAAGGTTTCGGATTTGTTGAAATGAAAAGTGATGATGATGCAAAAACGGCTATAGAGGAATTGAACAATGCTGAAGTAGGTGGTAGAAACATTAAAGTGAATGAATCGCAGCCTCGTCCTGCCGGTAGCGGCGGCGGTGGTAGAGATGGTAGAGATCGCCGTAGTGGCGGCGGTGGCTTTAACCGTTCGCGTAACCGTTATTAATAACGGTTTGGTGTAATTCCGGTTCTTTGTTAAGATTTGAAAAAACTCATGAAATGAATTTTTTCATGTCATAAAAAAGAATGATTAACTTTCAGAAAAAGGTGTCTTGCAAAGGCGCCTTTTTCTTTTTTATCTCCAATGCATTTTGTAGAAACTGTTTTTATACATCCTCTACTTTCCCGTAAAAACATCATGATATTTTTTTGAGGTTATCTGGGGCCTTAATATTAATTGTCCGGTTCTGCATATATGCCGCCAAATCATGCTTGAAAAAATGTAACACAATTGTAATAGGATTGTAACATAATTGTAATAATTACGTTTTATTTTTGTAAAATATAATTTTAAATAAAATAATTATGAAGACTAAATTTATTTGTTTATCTGTTATGTTGCTATTAGCAGGATGTATTCAAGACACCGAGCTAATTGAACCATCAAACGAAACGGGTAGTTTTGGAGCGTCTGAAATTCATACGCGATCTTTGGATGGTGTTGTTTATAATGCGGTTACCGATGTATGGATGATTCCGCAACCAGACCCCTACACTTTGGATAATTTCCAAAAGACTTACGACAATATTGTTGCCAATAAGTCATCCGAAACCTTCACAGAGGCATTGGCCGCTGAATTTGTTGCCGAAAAGAAACTAAAACCCACCCACTACGCCTTGAGGATTTATCCGAAAAGTGAAGATGAGCAATGGAAGGTTGAAACAATGGAGGATGTTAACGTGGCTTATATTCCGTTCAATTATGCACAACTAACGCATGAAGAAGTTGAAAAGGTAACTAAGACAAAACCAGCCGCCAACACTTTCACAGAGAAAAGCCCTTACACCGTTACCCATAATTATACAGATGTTACTGACGGCGGCCCTACCGGGCCGGTTACATATCAACTTCCGATTTTATATACGGTTTGGCCTGTTGATAAACCACTCCCCGACGAATTGGAATATGTTATAGACTATGAGGTATTCCTGCCGTCTTTTCAGCAGGAATCTGCAGAATACCTGAGTCTCGATGCGTTGAGGGTACTCGAAAATGAAGCGGTTACGGTAGCGCTGGGGTACGCCGTTCCTATACTGGTACCAGCAACGGCTACACGGGCACCTTATTATGTTACCGCCTATGGAACCATGAATTGCTATGATAATGTTTTAGGGCAGATTGTTCCTATGCCCAATCTTAAACTTCAATATCAAAGAGGGTCTAATATAGTGAACTTCCAAACAGACTCAAATGGCGGTTATTCTTATACAATATCTGAAAGTTCGCCGCCATCACCAAGCCTAATAGCAATAGGCCACTCTGCGTTTAATATTATATTTCAAGACCCGGCAGGAAAATGGAAAATTACAACCCCAAATAGTACGAATCCATATACTTTTACTACAGATATTATGCTTGCTCTACCCGGCGTACCTGCCGGCTCGTACGACAATGAATATGTTCTGCCTGCCAATTCATATAATGTTAATGAAATACACAGGGCTGTTAATTATTTCTATCGTAACCAAACGGTATTCCCGAAATATTATCCCTCAGGTGGAACCCGAATAATCGCACACGATGTGTCCGGAAGGAGTAACTATTCGTCAAGTAATCATTATATAAATATTTATGGCTATGGCCGAACAAGCGGAGACGTTGTAGGTTCTGCACTACACGAACTCGGCCATCTTGTCCATGATTTAAATGATCAATATCCTTTATATTATACCCACACTTTTCTGTATGAATCTTTTGCGTGTTATGCCAGTTGGTATTTGGGACATGAGTACTACAAATCACTCGGATGGGTATCTCCTTACCCCAGTTATGATATTACAACTAGAAATGCGCGGCAGGCATGGGAAAAAATTGATGCAATGGGAAATACAGGACAGGGTGAATACTCGCCTCTGTTTGTCGATCTGACTGACAATTACAATCAAGGTACGAACAACACTTATCGTCCGAACGACAACATTCAAGGGGTGCTGCCTTCCGTTGTGTGGAGTATTGCTTCTACCAGCTATACTTGGACGCAGTGTAGAGCGAAACTCCTGAGTTATGCCGGAACAGGAACAGGGAAATATTACACAACCGCTCAATTTAACGAATGGATAGCGGCTTTCGACAATTGGGTAAACCTTTACTATTAAAATTTATCGCCGTGAAAAATATATTGTTTTTAATCGTTATTACAGGAGTTATATTTTTAATTTCGTGCAAAGATGACGCTAAGGATGAGCTTATAGAGTCTCTTACAGGTACGGTATGGAAATCGGAGCGCATTGGAACAGAAAACCAATGGTATCAAGATGAATTGACATTCACCGACACGGAGTACTCATACATACGTAGAACTTGGTACGGTAATACTGGCGGGCCAAATACAGGAACTTACACATTCGACTATCCGACAGTTACTCTCCATGTGGAGCCGATCGAGGAGTTCGGAGAAACTTATGTGCAGTCAACCTACGGAACCGTGAAAGGGCATAGTATAACGGTCGAAGTGTTGACAGGCGACATATTGTGGACTTTGGAACTAAAAAAACAATAATATAGCCATGAAAATTACATTATTTCTGTTAGTTATGGCAGTTTGCCTTTCCCTGTTATACTCGTGTAAAGATGAGCCTATTGAATCTCTTACCGGTACATACTGGGTGGCTGAAGGTGAACTTTTTTCGGGGCAAATAGAGCCGATAGAAGAGGGGCACAAATATGAATTGACATTCACATCCGAGAACGAGGTTACGTGCCGAATTTACATGTCGCCAACAGAGAATTGGAGTTTAAGCGGAACATACAGCTACCTCTATACTTTTGAGAAGGTAAAATAACAATTCTTATTTAACTTGCTAAAAGAGCGGACACCAGCCGGTGCCCGCTCTTCTTGTATAAGCATCGGTTTAGTTTATATCAAATCCACAGTTTATCGTATGTCCGTCCAGGGTTGTCCCATTCCGGAGTAGGCTCAAAATACTTTGTACTGTCGTTCATCATCTCTTTAACAGTTTCATCGTTAAGTTCAA
>JAITWJ010000135.1 GCA_031285325.1 Bacteroidales bacterium | reverse complement strand
GGACTTCAAACTCTGGCGATATTTACACTGTTTGCATTCGTAGCATTCTTTGTCCGCCTTCCAGTAATGTGCTCGACTGCCGCAATGCGGGCAAATAACGCCCTGTTGGTCGCGATATGTTTCCCATTTTGCTTTACAGATTGCCTCATTGGGAAATATGTCATTGAAATTCAATAAACTCATCGTAGAATAATTAAAATAAACGCCACAAAGATAAGATATTTAGGCGAAATATTGAGTAATCATATAATTTAAAATTTAGTGTTATGTATTCACTGCAATCAATTTCAAAGCAAACTATCTCCATTTGGACTGGTGTTATTAATTGTATCGCAAGAATTAAAAAACAAATCCGATGCAATTGAAATTTCAGAAGCTGTAATCAATGAACTTAAATGGTTTATGGAAATAAACGGTGTAAACATTGAATTGATGCGCTCTCCATGCGACGAAATTTACAGAAAAGCAGAAATAAAGGCTATAACGGCACTTATTATACCAATCCAAAAGGCAGGCTTTATATGTCTGTTTTGCTTTTTCAATGCCTCTATTTCGAGTTTAATTTTTTCTGTTTCAAGTCCATGCCTTTCACTTTTCTTTAGCTGCCGTAGTCTTAATTTCTTATATTTATTGGTAATTAAGGTCTCTTCTGTTGTGTCCGTTTTATTCCATTGCCTGCCCCTCATTGGGATGCTTGGTTTTAAACATTCATCACTGCAAAGCAGACTTAGCAATTCAATGGCTTTTGCCTTATTATTGCCGCAAATTTCAACAGCCGAGTTAATTACGATAGTATTCTTATTAACGACGGCTTCTAAAATTCTGTTAATCATATTAACATCCTGTTCTGTCAGCACTTCCATTTTCTGTTCCATATACTTATTCTAAATTGTTACTCCTCGCTATGCCGGTGGCTCTCGCGCTTGTGGTCTTACACCTTGAAATAAACAAGGCTGCCAAATGCTATAAGGCAAACCAGTGCAAACATTATTATTGCTCCCATACCTGTATTATTCAGTTTTTACAGTACTTGTTTGCCCATGCAATTACATTTTGCGCCTCGTCAAGCGCGCCTTGAACTACTTTATAATTAAGATTGCCATCATACCCAAGTACTTTATGACATGTGTCGTAGCAGTTCATTAAAATACGCGGCATTTTACGGTCAACTTGTGCAATAGCTTCCTGATAATCCTTTATGTCGGGACGCTGTACCTTTTTCATATTCTCATTAATATTCAATACTGCTTCGAGCGCAACAAGAACGCCGCACCATGCAGTGTGCCCAGCCATTTTTATATACTTTTTGTCGGTATAGTAATTGCCGTCTTTGCCTGCCTTTTCAGAAAGCAACTGCTTTGCATTGGTAATGTAACGCATGGCTTCGCTGATAGGATGTGATTCTTCCATAATGGTCTTATTGTCAGTTTTATTCGCAAATACAATAATTGTACTCGTTATAAATTAATGCTTTAAACATTGGGGCGTAATTCAATGGTCAACCCCATAGCCGACGCAATGCGATATAAAGCGGATACGCTTGGAACTGTAAGCCCTTTTTCTATTCTTGAAATATAACCCTTGTCGGCACCGATGCGTCGGGCAAGTTCCTCCTGCGTTAGTCCGGTGTTCTTTCGTGCGTCCAGCAGGATTTGTGCGTTATACTCTTCCCATGCTTTTTGGATGGATTTTTCGTGTTAGGGAGTGCCTATTTCGCCAAATTCCATTGTAAGGCTCCCGCTTACATCGTAGATGTCCTTACTGATTTCTCTTAGCTTCATAGTATTCGTCTTTTAATTTTATTGCTTTTTCAATTTCGCTGCTTGGAGTTTTTTGTGTTTTCTTTTTGAAACAGTTAAACAGTACTACTATTGTGTCGCCATCGTAAATAAAGAAAATGCGAAATTCATTATTTCCATAATTTACACGAAATTCAAAGATGCTATCTCTTATGAATTTGATATAGTGCGCCGGAATCCTGTCTTCTGTTTCAAAAAGTAATAATGCACGCTGCACCTTTGTGCGTTACTGCTTTGAAAGTCCGTCAATAAACTTACCAAAATAATTTTTGTATGCTATTATCTTTCGCATTATGAAAGCATAACTAACTGATTTGATTTTTTTTACTCAGGTTAACACTTAAAAAACATTCTAAATTACGATTTGCACAGCAAATAAACTGTGAAATATTTTTCTGTACAGTTTTTGTGCCGTCATTCAAACATTGGATGGCGCGGCAAAGATAGTGAAATAATTGAGAGAACAAAAAAATTGGAGCGAAATGAAAATTGAAATTGTAAAAGCAGACAAAAAAACAAATACCTTAACCATTACAACAAATGACAAGGTATTAGTGATAACCTACTTACTAAAATTGGATTCAGAAAGTTTTAAAGCAGTAGTGAATGAGAAGCGTAAATCATTCCAAAATGCTTTGTTAAGATGGTTATATCAAAGCAATTATGTTCATAAGTATGGAGATGAATTTAATAATAACTAAAACCTATCTACAATGAACAACATTCAATCAAGAACTATTACTGGGGATTCGATTTTTGAAAATGCGCAAAAGAACAATACAGTTGCTGACACTGTACAGGAGCATATCAAAACTCAAATAGAAGTAAATAATATGGAATATGCCGATTTGCGCGGCGCAAATACGGACAAGCGATACATATCTATTTTATGCGTAGGCTCTCGCAAAGGTATGACAACCTACTGTTTTGATACTGATACTATCTGGTGCGGTTGTTTCAACGGAACATTAGAAGAGTTTAAAGAGAGTGTCCAATGCACACACAGCAACAACCCAAAATATTTAAAAGAGTATTTGGGATTTATTAGCTATATTGAAAGCCTGAAATAATTGATTTTTAACTAAAATAAAAAAAATGGGACTTGAAAATTATGAAATACTTCCAGTGGAGGTAGAACAAACAAACATTATGCAGTTGCATACTATCGAAAGGGCGAATG
>JAITWJ010000071.1 GCA_031285325.1 Bacteroidales bacterium | reverse complement strand
TGTACATTGGTTACGGCATGAGCTTCCAGTACATCCGATTTAATGGTTCCTACGGCGCCTGCCATGTTTACTTTTTTCTGCACGCCATAGCCTACAACTACCACCTCGTCGATTAGTTGGGTTTCTTCGACCATTGTAACCGAGATATTACGTTGGGCGCCCACCACCATTTCCTGCGAAGCATAACCGATGAACGAAAATACCAGTACCGTATTTGCATCGGCCACAGTAATGACATATTTACCGTCGCCATCGGTAACGACGCCGGTTGCCGTACCCTGCACAATCACGTTGGCGCCCGGTACAGGGCTTCCGGTATTGTCAACGACCGTACCGGTAATATTGATCTGTGCCGACAACTGAAATGCGCAGAAAAACGCCGCCGCCAGCACGAAGATTACTTTCTTAAAAACATTTTTAATATACATAATAATTGTTTGAAGATTAATTTTAATGAGTACGTACCTTATTTTGATCTTCCGCGCACGCATACGGAATCAGGAAAAATGCTGTTTCGTTATTTCATCATAGGCCGTTGTTTTTAAAAGGTTATTATTCAGTGAGGAATGGTTGTTTTTTGTTCATGAAGGCAGCGATTTGCTTCCCGGAAATCCCCGGGTCTTGAACTTGCAGACCCAGGTCTCAGGCTCGTAAACCCGGGTTTTTGCGCCATGCAAAAAAGCCACTGCACCATATTCAATGAATATGGCCAGCGGCTTTTTATGAATGGCGCAAGTTGCCCTGCGTATACGAACTTATAATTTAAATATGGATTAGGCTCTCGGCTCTCTCTTATCAAAGATTAAGCCAATCCCGTTTCCGGCAGCATCAAAAAGAGAAAATATTTGCAGGCAGGCAGCCATTCCCTGAACAGTTATGTTTAAAAACAACAGTTATAATTGACGGCAAAGATAGCATTTGTTTTTATATCCGCAAAATAAATTAAAAAACATTTTGCGGGCTTGCGGTTACTACACAGGAAATGTTTTGGATCAATCTGTAAATAGACTGCCCCCTTTCTATGACTGCGCTATTTCCCGTATCCTTCGTAATTGGGGCATCTCGTCCAGTTTTCGGCAGACAGGCAGTACGTTTGTCTTTGGTAATCCTCCTGATAGGTATCATACAATTTGCAGCGCTTGCCATAAGCATCATAATGGGGACATACCGCATATCCCATGCTCATGGCGCATACCACCACCATTTTTCTGTTTTTCGTACCCGCTTCGTTTTTCCCAATGGTTTCCGTCTCCATTACTTTGCTTGAATGACTGAAAAGTTTCATTTTAAATTCCCTGATACGTGTCGGGCGCAACTTTTAAATGAATTGTATAATTATTTTCCTGAATGTAACTGTTAAAATTGATTTGATCGATCAAGTTCGCCAAGCGTTTCGCAATTTTTGCAGCAATAGAAACGCTTGCCATCTGCCGACATGCCACCATATCTCATATCACTTGGAAGGTCGTGATCGCATCCGGGACGATCGCATTTACGTTTACGCGCAAAGTTGCGTCCACTGCTGCTGCTACTCCGTGCTTCTTCTGCCGCTTTGCGTTTTGCTTCTTCTGCTTTTTTGATACATTCTTCCAGTTTCGCCTGTGCCTTGGTATGCCCCTGTTCTTTTGCTGTTGAAAGCCACGTTCGGGCTCTGTTGTATTGACTTGCACCCATTAACAGAACACCTGCATCAAAATATGCCTGCGGGCACCTGCCGCCCTGTTCGCATACTTTTTCAAGTATTTTTTCGGCTTCATCGTAGTCTTCAGATTTTGATCCTTTGCTTATTAGAAAGTTGCCTAATGTGAGTTGTGTGCCCAATTCCCACAGTTCGTTACGGTTCTTTATCCTTTTTCTTTTTTTACTGTTCGACCATGCAACTACAATTCTTACCAGCACTACGTATATAGCGAGAAGAAGTACAGTTACAATTGGACCGCCGATATATAGTATAATAGGGTTGTCGCCGTGTATAAGACCGTAACGAAAACATAAACGAAGACATAATGTACCCACAAACATAAAGACTGCTCCAAGAATTAAAATCTCAAAAAACCGGTTGAAAACAGCTTTACGCAGTGTGAGCTGTTCGCCTAAGCCCCACAGTTCGGCTCTGTTTTTTAGCCGTTTCTTTTTTTTGCTGTCTAACCAGGCAACTATAATAAATACTGCCACCAAATATATACCGGCAATGACTATACAGAACACAATTGAGAGATTTATAGATTCATTAATCGGTTACTTCATTGGTTATTTCTTCTTCCTCTTCAAATCCCTGGCCTGTGCCGATTAATAATTGCCTTCTGACATTATTCAACACTTCAAACATTCAACAGGATGACAAAAATCGCATGTGAATAGGAGAAAACCAGTGCATAGACTGCGGACACACATAAAGAAGAAGGTCGGGAATACGATTAACGGTGCATGTATTCGTGATGTTAGAGACTCCTGGCTCCTTAATCTACAAGCCTACTGTTATCACGTCTATGATCATCTGTTTGTCTGTTTATTTGTATTAAAATATGCATCTACTGGACTTATTATTTTATACTGCGTGTTTATAAAAAGTACAGCGTAAATAATACGTAACGAAAAAACCAACATCTAATTTCTTTAAGTCAAGAAATATTTAATTTGCTTTTAATGACATGTGATCATTACCGTGTCATAGCTAGATAACTTCAAACAGGGCAGGCAATAATGAAATTGTCTTCCTTATTTGCGTACTAAGAACCA
>JAITWJ010000058.1 GCA_031285325.1 Bacteroidales bacterium | reverse complement strand
CCCCGAACTTCCACACACCGTCCCCGAACTTCCGCTCCCAGTCCCCGAAGTTCAATCCCTCGTTCCCGAAGTTCTGCACAGTGGATAATTATTAATTGAAAGAGGACAATTATCCCCCCACCCCTCCCTGAAAGAGAAACAGTTGGGCGGCAAAGTTCCATTCAGTGGATTCTGTGGTGAATAATTGTTGACTGTAAATTAAAATAACCGGCAAATAATTTGGAAATTAAAACACAGATACCTATATTCGCATATTGTATTTTCGTCTACTATTAGACATGGTTGAGCGTTAGTGTCTGGCTTTTGTGCCAGCGCTACCGCCGGCCACACTAACAACAGGAAATTTGAAAGCATTCATTTTATTATAGAATTTAGTGATTAATGATGTTTTGCGGTTAGCTTTAGCGCCGGTTTTGTGCCGGACGCTACTGCCGACCCGGCTACCTGCCCAGACAATCGTTGTAAATTAAAATAACCGGCAAATAATTTGGAAATTAAAAAACACATACGTATATTCGCGTATAGTATTTTTTTATTGTTAAAACGTTGTTGAGCGTCAGTGTCTGGTACATAGTTGCCGGCGCTGACGCTAACTTTTTTGCACACCACTGTTCGACCCCTAAATCACCTGAAGGGGACTTTATCGCGCAGGGGGTAATTGTAAACTGTAAACTGTGAATTATTGAACTGCTTAGCCCACGCTTCCTTCGAGGCTTATTTGCAGAAGTTTTTGCGCTTCAACGGCAAATTCCATAGGCAGTTTGTTTAATACTTCTTTTGCGTATCCGTTAACTATTATGCCAATGGCTGTTTCGGTGCTTATTCCTCTTTGGTTACAGTAAAATATCTGATTTTCGCTAATTTTAGAGGTTGTGGCTTCGTGCTCAACAATAGACGACTTATTTCCTGCTTCGATATAAGGGAATGTGTGGGCGCCGCAGGTGTTGCTGAGCAGAAGTGAATCGCACTGCGAAAAGTTGTGCGAATTTTTTGCTTCGGGCAAAATCTTCACCAGCCCGCGGTACGAGTTGCTGCTTTTTCCGGCCGATATTCCTTTTGAAATAATGGTGCTTTTTGTATTCTTGCCTATATGTATCATTTTCGACCCTGTGTCGGCCTGTTGGTAATTGTTGGTAACTGCTACCGAGTTAAATTCGCCAACAGAATTGTCGCCCATAAGAATACAGCTTGGATATTTCCATGTAATGGCAGAACCGGTTTCTACTTGTGTCCAACTTATTTTTGATGAAACTCCTTTACAAATACCCCGCTTGGTAACAAAATTATAGATTCCGCCTTTACCGTTTTTATCGCCCGGGTACCAGTTCTGAACTGTTGAATATTTTACTTCGGCACGGTCGAAAGCAATAATTTCAACAACAGCTGCATGAAGTTGATTTTCGTCGCGCATGGGCGCCGTGCAGCCTTCGAGGTAACTTACGTAACTGTCGTTGTCGGCAACAATTAGCGTTCGCTCAAATTGTCCGGTATTTGCTGCATTAATTCTGAAATAGGTTGACAATTCCATCGGACACCTGACTCCTTTTGGGATGTAGCAAAACGACCCGTCGCTGAAAACTGCCGAGTTTAAAGCAGCAAAATAATTGTCGTTGGCAGGAACAGCCTGTCCGAGATATTTTTTAACCATATCAGGATATTCTCTTACTGCTTCGCTGAAAGAACAAAAAATTATGCCCTGTTCTGCTAAAACTTCCTTAAAAGTGGTTTTCACTGACACGCTGTCTATCACAGCATCTACTGCCACACCGGCCAAATATTTTTGTTCTTCGAGCGGAATGCCCAGTTTATTAAAGGTTTCGAGCAATTCGGGATCAACTTCGCCTAAACTTTCATACTTTGGTTTTTTATTTGGCGCCGCATAATAGCTTATAGACTGAAAGTCGATATTTGGAATTTTAAGGTAAGCCCAGCCGGGCCATTTCATTTTTAACCATTTAGAATAAGCGTCGAGCCTGAATTTGAGCATAAACCCTGGTTCGTTTTTCTTTTCAGAAATTGTACGAATTACGTCTTCATTAAGTCCTTTTGCAATTATATCGGTTTCAATGTCGGTAACAAAACCGTATTTATATTCGCCTTGTGTAATGTCGTCTAATATTTTACCCTGATCATCCATATTTCACTGATTTCTGCCTAAATACAACAACAGATCAGCCAGACCTGTTAAAATTAATTGCAAAGATATAAAACTATGGGTATTTTTGCCGCGACAGGCATTTTAACACTACCTTAATGTTTTAATTAATGATGAACAAAGAAATAAAACAAAACACAATATCTGAATTGGGCGAATTTGGCCTTATCGAGCAATTAACCCGCAATATTAAGTTGAAAAACGAAAGTACATTAAAAGGTGTTGGCGACGATGCGGCAGTTCTCGATTACAAAAACAAATTAGTAGTAGTTTCAACCGATATGCTTGCAGAAGGCATTCATTTTAACCTGATGTATGTTCCAATGAAACATTTGGGATATAAATCGGTAGTTGTTAACCTTTCAGATATTTTTGCCATGAACGCCAGTCCTCGGCAAATTACTGTAAGTATAGCCCTTTCAAGTAAGTTTTCGACTGAAATGATTGAAGAATTGTATTCCGGTATTTATCTTGCCTGCGAAAGGTACGGCGTTGATTTAATTGGCGGCGACACTACCAGTTCATTAACCGGACTTATAATAAGCATTACTGTTTTAGGCGAAGCTGAAAAAGACGGCCTGATTTACCGTAACGGAGCAAAACCAAATGATTTACTCTGTGTTTCGGGCGATTTGGGCGGAGCTTACATGGGATTACAACTGCTGGAACGCGAAAATGAAGTTTTTAAGGCGAACCCCGGCATACAGCCTCAACTCGAAGGTTATAACTATATACTCGAACGTCAGTTAAAGCCGGAAGCACGTAACGATATTACCGAAACTTTCAGGAAATTGGGCATTAAACCCACTTCTATGATTGATGTTTCTGACGGGCTTTCGTCAGAAATTATGCATATATGCAAAAACTCCGGAGTTGGATGCAATTTATATGAAGATAAAATTCCGATGGATTACGAAACAAAAAAGATGGCTGAAGAACTGAATATAAATCCAATTGTTGCGGCATTAAACGGAGGAGAAGATTATGAACTGCTTTTCACAATTGCATTGTCTGACTACGAAAAAATTAAAAATGACCCCGACTTTACTGTAATAGGGCACATTACCGATATAACCGAAGGGGTTAACCTTATTACCGGTGGAGGTTCGAAAATTACGCTGCAGGCGCAAGGTTGGAATCATGGAAAAATTTGGTGATTTTCTTTTGAGGCTCCAAACAACATGAATTATGTATTTTTAATTAGATTGCTTTCCGGGTTATTACAGCTTACAGTAACTACTGCAACTCTTTTAGAATTACCCTGCGAAGCAATTGCATAGCTGTTTGCCCCGAACGGATTATGTTCTTTTCTCTGCTGCCGTTTCCAAATTGAAATTTAGCAGTAAAAACGTTACTTTCATCGGCTACTGCAATCCAAACCATTCCTACAGGTTTCTCTTCCGACCCGCCGCCGGGGCCTGCAATTCCGGTGGTAGCCAAAGCAAAATCGGTGTTGAAAACGTTTCTTGCGCCTGTTGCCATCTCTTTTGCTGCCTGCTCGCTCACAGCGCCGTATTTTTCAAGCAATTCTGTATTTACACCCAACACACTTTGTTTTATAGAATTTGAATAAGCAATTACCGACCCTTTAAAATAACCGGAACATCCCTGAACAGAAGTAATTTGGTGTGAAACATATCCGCCGGTACAGCTTTCGGCAATCGACAGAGTTTTACATTTATCGTTTAGCAGGCGCCCGATAACTTTCGCCAGTGTGTCATTGTCGAACCCATAAATATTATCAGGAATAAGCTGAATTAGTTTTCCTATTTCATCGTCAACGTTTTTTCTTAGAATAGCCTCATCGGTTCCGTAAGCCGACAAACGCAGCTTAACAGACATTATATCGGGCAAATAAGCCAATTTAATATTTTTGGGAAGCATATTTTCCCAATCTTCAATCTTTAACGCCAATGTCGATTCCGGTAAACCCTGCGTAAGTACCGTTTTATGGAAAATTGCCTCTTTTTTCGCGTACAAACGGAGCCTGTGCATAATTTCAGTTTCAACAAGATATTTCATTTCAGAAGGAACTCCCGGCACAGAGATAAAAACTGTTCCGTTTTTCGCAAACCACATTCCCGGGGCTGTTCCCATTTTGTTTGGTAAAACCTCACAAATTTCAGGCAACATTGCCTGGCCTTGGTTCAGTTTGTTAAAATCGAAGTTACGCAGTGTAAACATTTGTTTAATGTGCTGAAAAGTTGGCTCATGAAAAACAAGTTTAGTATTAAAAAAATCGCATAGCGCCGCCTTGGTAATATCATCCCGGGTTGGCCCCAATCCTCCGGTAATAATTACAAAATCAACCCTGCTTTCTGCATTTTTTAATGCCTCTGTTATATGTTCGCGGCTGTCGTGTACCGATGTTATTTGGTAAATTTCTATACCGTTAAGGTTTAATTGTTCTGCTATCCAGGCTGAGTTGGTATCTACAATTTGCCCTATCAATATTTCATCGCCAATGGTTATTATCTCTGCTGTCATTTTTACGAAGTTCGAAATTATTTTATTATATAAAACACAATGTTATATGTTATAACATAACTCCTGTTTACCTGTTTTTACACAAAAATATAATAATAACGTTATTTTTTAACACAAAAAGCCCCGCAAGCTATTTTAACCTGCAGGGCTTTTAGAAAAAGAGTTACAATAAAGTTATCTGTCTAATGTTATAGTAAGCGGTTCACTATGCTGACCATCTACCGTAAGTTCTTTTCCTTCAAATTCCATACGGTAGCAAACAGCATAAATGCCTTCCTCTCCATTTTCATATAGATATGGTTTCCACCAGGTAACAATATCATGCGCCTCGTTATCGCCAAACAGATAAGGGCATGTAAGCCTGAAAATAACCTTTTCTGCAAAAGGAACTTCCTTACTCGGAATACCGTACAACAATGACATTGGAAGGCCATATATCCTGTAACTCTTAAAATCAAAATACAAATAATTATAATCAGAGTTTATTCCGGGCGGCAAGAAATCATTTTGATATTTTTTTTCTATAAACGACCCTTTCTGCAAACCTAATTCAGGAACAGGATTTGGGTTGTCTAATACATACAGTGGATGCCCATTAACAATTGGAGCAGGTTCAGGTTTTAACGGATTGGGAATACCGTCCTCAAAAATAATATCCAGCGTATATAATTCAGGCTTTATACGCCCCTCGGCATAATCTTCTTCATTGCCTGAAATCCAATATCTACCATTTATATAACTGGAATTAGGATCATACATTGCAACTTCAATTCCAATTCCTTTTGTCAAATCATTACCTGAAGCGTCAGTTACAGCTAAATATACACTATGATGATTAAACGGATAAACCCCGCCATCGAGACTGCTTTCATTCTCGGAATCAATAGCACCTTCATTCTCGGAATCAATAATGCCTTCATTCTCAGATTTTGTCACAGGAGGTTGTTCTATTTTATCTTCATCGGTACAACCATTTATTATGAATATGGCAAAAACTAAAATCATAAATTTTAATAATGTTCTCATCTCTGTAAAATTAAGGAATTATGTATAAATTTCGTCTGTTATATTGGAAATTATATCCATTCGGGTTTACAAAATTGTTATAAAACCAGCCATCATGTTCACCATTCCAACCCCAATTCATGTTATAAAAAGTCATAGGAGGAACTGGTGATAATGTTACTCCCGGATTGGAAGGAGTGTAATCATTACCGGTACTGTATGAAGAACCGTTAAAGTATTCAACAAAAAATTCATACTGAATTATTTCATCTTTTACTCCGTCGCAAACCCATGCATGACCGCCTCCGTTGATTGAATCTTCACCTCTCATATAAACAGGCCTACCTTTAGGAGTAGCATTGAGATGACTTTTCACGATGGCAGCATCATGATTTGCTCTAGTTACTGTTGTATAGCCGTATATATTTTTAAAAGCGTATTGTGCATCATCAATACCGGCAAGCGAGGTTGTCCCGTAACTCATATCTACATCAACCCCAATAGCCCTGAGAAGAACAGGCAAACTGCTTGAGTAAGTTTCACTCATATTGTTCCAATTATATTTATGATTATAAGGATTACTAACAAGAGCAGGTTTCCTATGATAATTCATTATCTGCCCCATGGCTACTGCTACACATCCCGCCGGATAGTTGCCTGAAGCACCTGAAGTACCAGGAGGACAGAAGTAATTAAAAGGATACCACTGACCCCATGTTGTTGTAAGTAAAGGGCCTTTTTGAAAAGTAGTGATATTATTACGTCTAAAAGCAACAATAGTATATTCAGGTGGAGAACTGTAATCCTGAGCCCAACCTAACAGTTCAGAGATTATATCGGCATCAAAATCATTGGAGTTCTCCAATTCAGCCAAAGAAAAATAATAATTATAGCTTGTGTACATTTGCTGTAATTGCGAAATCCTGTTATACATGGCTTGATAGCTTCTTGTTTGTGGCGCCGAAAGAGATTTCTTTTGGGCATCTTCGTAAGCCAGCCACTGTGTGTTTATCTGTACTTTAACAGAATCGGCCAAACTTTCACTCAGCCTTACAGCATCTTTGGTTTCGGCCACCCATACAGAAATACCCGACTGGGAAACGTTTTCCAAATTGAAAGAGCCTTTATCGGAATGTGCCAGAACAGGAAAATAATTACGTGTGGCGCTAACAATTACCCAGCCGCCTTCGGGGTAGTTTACAACATACATGGCAGGAGCGTTGTTGTTCTTTTCATCTGTTACCGTTGCAACGGCTGCATTGGCCAGCGCCCTTGTTTCTGTACCTGATTCACCGCTTAAAAACTTACCGGCTATCTCCAATGCCTGTTCCGAAGAAACAAAGGTTTCACCGTTAGCGTTTACAGGAATTTCTTCCTGCAAAGGAGCAATATTCACATCTTCCGGAAGAAGATCTTTTTCACTGCACGAAAACAGAAAAACCATGAAAAGTAATGAAATTATAAGTTTAAAGTTACTTTTATTCATTTGGTAAAAGTTTAAAGATTTAAAACTAAAAAATATTTCAAAAGGACATTTTCAATACATTGAATACTGATTTTATTTATATGCTCCCGCCTTTTTTATCGGGAGCAAACCTCAGTGCCGCTTCTTGGAAAATAAATAAAAACCATAATAAAGGTTTAAGTTCAATAAAATTGAATTTCGAGTAAAAATAAAATTTGGTTTTGTAACATCCAAGAAAAAATATATCATATTCCCACATATTAATATCAGATTATCGCAATTTATTGTATTTTCTTAAAACAAACCGTGATTTTGAATTTTTCATGGCATAAAAATTATTTTTTTTAAACGGAAAATATCAAAAAAACATAATTTTTTCTATATTTGATTGTGATGTAAATTTTCACAAACAAAAACAAAAATGAAACAGAATATAATCAAAACTTTGTTTGTACTATTGTTAATAGTTATCGAAGTGGCAGTAGTTCGGGCAAACGACGGCTCTAAATTATGGATAGGCTACCGGCTAATTCCGGCGGATGATGCGCTCAGAAGTAAGTACGCCAATCAGATGAAAGCCATTTTCTACCAAACTTCTACGCCTGCCATTGATGCCGCCGTAGAAGAACTGAAACTCGCCGCACATTCAATGCTGTTGCATACCCCATCTACGGTACAGAATACTCACGGCACGGCAGGCAGTATTGTTCTGGCTTTCGGTCGCGACCGGGCTGTAACGCACGATGTAGCCGAACTGGGCAATGACGGTTATCTGATTCGTACGGATAACGGCAGAATATATGTGTTGGGGAACACAGATAAGGGCGTGCTCTATGGTACTTTCCACCTTATCCGCCTAATGCAAACACGGCAAAACTTAGACTCGTTAAACATAAGCGAAAGCCCTGCCTACAATGTGCGTATCCTTAACCATTGGGACAACCTGGATCGCAGTGTCGAGCGGGGCTATGCAGGCCCATCGATATGGGAGTGGGACAAGTTACCAGATACGGTTTCTACCCGCTACAAGGAATATGCCCGCGCCAACGCCGCCATAGGCATCAATGCAGCTGTGCTGAACAATGTAAACGCCAACGCCAACTTTATAACACCTGAATACTTGTCTAAAGTGAAGATTATCGCTGATATCCTGCGTCCGTACGGCATGAAGGTTTACCTGTCGATAAACTTCAATTCGCCGCGTTCAATCGGCGGCCTCGAAACCTCCGACCCGCTTGATAAGGGTGTGCAGCAATGGTGGAAAAATAAAGTAAAAGAGATTTACGGCTATGTGCCCGATTTCGGCGGTTTTTTGGTAAAGGCCAATTCCGAAGGCCAACCCGGCCCGCAAGACTACGGCCGTTCACACGTTGATGGAGCCAATATGTTGGCCGCCGCCGTGAAACCACATGGAGGCATTATCATGTGGCGTGCTTTTGTTTACACAGTCAATGCTGATGACCCGAACTATGACCGAGCAAAGCAGGCTTACCTCGAATTTATGCCTTTCGACGGCCAGTTCGCTGATAATGTAATTATTCAGGTAAAGAACGGGCCTATCGATTTCCAACCGCGCGAACCGATCACCTCGCTCTTTGGGGCAATGGAAAAAACTCCGCTTATGGTCGAGTTTCAAATTACGCAGGAGTATCTTGGGCACTCAATCCAACTGGCATATCTCACCCCCATGTGGAAAGAAGTGCTCGATCAGGATACGTATGCCAAAGGCGCCGGTTCTACGGTAGCCAGGGTAACCGAAGGCAAAGTCTATCCATTTGCAGGAAATATCTCAGCCATTTCAGGCGTGGCCAACACGGGCGCTGACATCAACTGGACAGGGCATGTATTCGCCCAGTCAAATTGGTACGGTTTCGGTCGGCTGGCATGGAATCCAGGACTGACAAGCGCCGATATAGCAAACGACTGGATAAAACAGACCTTTACCAACGATTTGACCTTTGTTGAACCGGTCGAAAATATGATGCTCGCCTCGTACGAGGCGGCAGTTAACTATATGCAGCCACTGGGCCTGCACCACATTTTTGCCGGCGCAGGTCATTACGGCCCCGGCGTATGGGAACGTATCAGACCCGGTACACGCCCCGACTGGGTACCTGAATATTACCACCGTGCCGACTCGCTTGCCGTCGGCTTTGACCGCACAACGAAAGGAACAGATTATGTGTCGCAGTACTTTTCGCCATTGAAAGAAACTTACAATGACGTTAAAACTACGCCTGAAAACATGTTGCTTTTCTTTCACCGTGTGCCATGGAATCACCGTATGAACAGCGGGCGTACATTGTGGGATGAACTTTGCTATAAATATACAGAAGGACTCAACACTGTCCGTGAATTTCAAAAAACATGGGACAGTTTGGAAGGTAAAATAGATACAGAACGTTTCCGTCATGTGCAGTATAAATTACGCGAGCAGACGCGTGATGCCATCTGGTGGCGCGACGGCGTACTCCTTTATTTCCAATCGATCAACCATCGGCCAATTCCCTACGAGTTGGAGCGGCCGGTAAACTCGCTGGAGGTGCTGATGAACCACCGTCCGCGAATGGGCCATGTTTCCGGCGTACCTGGTGCCCCGCGGGTAGAACCAACCTCGCCGATGGGTATCGTCCAACCATATCAGATCCCGTCAACATCATCGATACCATAAAACCAAAATAATGTAGTAACACATTAAATAAATAAATTAAAACAAATAATCATGAAAAAAACACTTTGTATTGCCGCCCTCGCGCTGACCGCGTGGACAGCCAGCTCTCAGAGTCAAATCAAAACGTTGAAAGATGCCTACAAGGATTATTTCTCAATCGGTGTAGCAATTAACATGGGTAACATTATTTCTACGGAACATGCCCTACAAATCAAACAGATGTATAACAGCATTACCGCCGAGAACGATATGAAACCGATCAACACCCAGCCTGAGGAAGGCGTGTGGAATTGGTCGAATGCCAACAACATCGCTAATTTTGCCCGAATCAACAACATTCCGCTAAGGGGACACACTTTAATTTGGCACGGACAAACAGGCCGCTGGATGTTTTATGACGATAAAGGCAAATTGGTAAAAAAAGAGGTGCTGTTCGAGCGTATGCGCACTCACATCAACACAGTTATGAACCGTTACAAAGGACAGGCCTATGCATGGGACGTAGTTAATGAAGCCATTTCGGACGATCCCAACGCCGAACATCCTTATCGTGAGTCGCTATACTACCAGATTTGCGGCAGCGATGAGTTTATCCGCAAAGCCTTTGAGTTCGCCCGCGAGGCCGACCCAGATGCCCTGCTCTTCTACAACGACTATAACGACACCAACCCTATGAAACGTGAACGCATATATAATATGGTCCGCGAAATGAGAGCTGCCGGCGTACCTATTGACGGTATAGGTATGCAGGGGCACTACAACATTAATTCACCGAGCGAAACCGATTTCCGTGCGGCGCTTGAACGCTACTCGGAGGTGGTTGACCATATCCACATCACCGAACTGGATGTGCGCGTAAACGCCGGTATGGGTGGACAGATGGAGGGCGAGCAAGGTCGCAACGAACTGACTCCTGAACTGGAATCCCGTCAGGTTGACCAGTACGACATGCTATTCAGGGTGATGCGTGAGCATAAGGACGTGATAGACAACGTTACCTTCTGGAACACTGACGATGCCCATACTTGGCTCGATGGCCGCAGTGGCAGTAGCGGACGTTCGTTTCCGCTGCTTTTCGACGATAACCTGCAACCCAAAGCGGCTTATTACCGCGTTATAAACTTCTAACAGAACGTTGGGATGAAATAATTTTAACTACCTGATTCCCTCTACTGATGATTGGAATCAGGTAGTATTTAAAAACTAAAAACCACCCTGAGTACAGGACAATCAATACCGGAACCTTTTAAGGAGAACCGGCTATATTGCTATCTGCAAAAGTTCGGATACAACCCATTACGCATTAAAAAATGCAAAAACCATGTCTGTTAAAAAAAATAAAAGATATTTCATAAAAAATATTTGAAATACTATTGCAGTATTAAATAATATTTTTACATTCGTTGCATATTTTTAACAGATATAAGCTATATTCATACAAAAACATTTCGCATTATTTTTTGGGAAATAACTATTCAGTAACACATATAGGGTGTAATATTTTGAAAAAAGCAAGAGATTGGATTTATTTAAAATTATTTTTTGTACAATCTGTAATGAATATTAAGTACTATGAAAAAAACAAAAATCATATTATCAACAATTATGCTAATTATCCTTATTATGGGGTGTGAAAAGCAAAATAAAGATTCCGAAAACATTCCTCCGGCGGCAGCTGACTGTGAGGTGTATTCATTTTTGGATGCCATTCGTATTGCTAAAAACAATCCTGAGTTTTATGAAAAATCATACCTTATTAAAGGTGTAGTTTTAGATAAAATTGAATACGGTGTTAGTGTCAAACTTCTTGAAGACCTGAAAGGTAATTTTGATAAAACAGGCAATAGCGTATTTACCGTTTGGGGAGATTGTAGCGCATTTGTAGGTATAGAATCAAACAAATTAGATAACATGAGTAATTATGATAAAGGCGATACCCTGATTATGCATATTGACCATTTGTACCACGACTGGTCGTATTTAGTTTCTCCTGGTCATGTATGGTTAGAAAAACCTGAAGACTACTATACTATGACCTGTGCACCTTCTGTTGTAAAATTATCGGATGGTTATGCAACCGGACATATATTACTGGAACCGGAACCTGTCGATAAAGTGTTTGTTGAAAAGTTACCAATTGATGAGTTTGAAAATAAATTAAACGAAATATTAAATAAATAAAACATGAAAAAATTAATAACTGTATTTTTTATACAGTTTATAATTAATATTACGTATTATGAAAAAAACAAAAATCATATTATCAACAATTATGCTATGTATCCTTATTACGGGGTGTGAAAAGCAACATAAAGATTCCGAAAACATTCTTCCAATAGCAGCTGACTGCATGGTGGTTCCTTTTTTGGATGGCATTCGTATTGCTAAAAACACTCCTGAATTTTATAACATTGAGGAATCTTACGTTATTAAAGGTGTAGTTTTAGATAAAATTGAGTACGGTATTAGTGTAAAACTTATTGAAGACATTAAAGGAAATTTTGATAAAACAAGTAATGATGACATATTTACCGTTTGGGGATACAGTCAAAATCAGATTATGTCATCAGAAAGATCAGATCACATGGTCAGTTATAATACAGGCGATACCTTGATTATGCATGTTATCCATTTGCCCGAATACTCGTCAGGAATAATTAACGAGGATCGTGTATGGTTAGAAAAACCTGAAGACTACTGTACTATTTCTTGTACACCTTCTGTTGTAAAATTATCGGATGGTTATGCAACCGGAATTATATCAATGGAACCGGAACCTGTCGGTAAATCGTATATTAAAAAGTTACCGATTGATGAGTTTGAGAATAAATTAAATGAATTATTAAATAAATAAAACATGAAAAAATTAATAACTGTATTTTTTGTTCTGTTTTTTATAGCTTTTAGCTGTAGAGAACAGGAACTTAAACCCTACAGCACAGAACAGGATGTTAATGCTGTTACCCGTTCACAGGAAGCAGTTTATACTCCGGATATAAAAAGCGCTTCGTTAACAGAAAACGATAAAGCAATTCTTGACAAACACTTAAGCAAATACGCTGCTTTTACGTTAGATTTAAAAGAACTGGCAGGATATTTTAAAGGTGGAGCGGGAAGTTTGCGGTTACAAATTGATGAAGAGTTGGATTGGATAATCGATTTGGAATTAAACGATTTGCGTGCGCCTGATTTTAAAGCAACAATAACTACCGGCGAAGGTGTGTTTGAAGATCCGGAACCGTTTGTAGTAAACACATACAAAGGTTTCACTTCTGATGGTAAAACCGTACGTTTTACCATAGATGAAAACATTTTATCAGGTATTATATTAGGTGAAAATTATCATTACGAAATAAGGCCTGCTAACGATTATACTCAAAACAAAGGCGATAACAGTTTTATTGCGTATAAAAATTGGGACATTATTCCTGATGACAGTTATACAGATTATGTTAGCGATGTTTTTGAAATTCCTGATGATGTAGCTGAAAGTTTAATTACACAGGGTGAGTCTGTAACAATGCAAAGTGTGCCTTTAACCAGGGCAGTATCAACAAGGTCTCTTAAAATTGCAGTCGATGCCGACTATGAATTTTATCAGAAAAATGGAACAAACAGCTCAAGTCGTATTTTTCAGGCACTGAATCGTGCTGATGGTGTTTACGAATCGACATTTGGCATAAGCCTTTATGTTACTATTCGTAATATCTATACTACAAGTTCCCAACCCTACACTTCAAGTAATCCAGGCACTCTGCTTGAGTCTTTTCGGAACTACTGGAATGCTAACCTTAGAGGAGTTAACCGTCATATTGCCCATTTGTTTACCGGAAAAACACTTGCCGGAGGCACTTGGGGAGCATCATTTTCGGGTGGTGCTATTAATGGTAACACACCTAATAATAAAGCATATTCATTGAGCATGGAACGTACAGATATGTACCAAACTACAGCTCATGAGATAGGTCATAATCTTAATGCGGTTGATTTAAATTTAATGCCTTCTGGTCCTCCGCCAGCATGTGAATGTGGAAATCAAACAGAAGCTTCCCTTATGTGTCAGGGAACAAAAAAATCTGATCTTTGGTTTTGCCAACATTCAATAAACGAGATAAATGCTTTCCTGAGTAATAACAGTTCCAGTTTGGTATATATCTCCGGCACTTCCGAAATATACTATAACGGAAATAAAGCAACTTATTATCTTTATAATGCACCTCCGGGAACAGTAACATGGACAGTAAGCGGCCCGTTATCGCTCTCATCTACTACCGGCAGTGCGACAATTGTTACTACAACGGCAAATTCGGGCTCAGGAACGCTTACCGCAAAAGTAAACGGCGAGGTTGTTGCAACTCAATCTATAGGAGTGGCTTCTCCTTCATTAGGGCCTGTTACAGGCCCCGACGCAGTATATAAAGGTAGTACATACGTTTCGTTTCAATTAATGCCTCGCACATACCCAGGCCTGAAATACGAGTGGAGCGCCGGAAGCCTTGTTTCGGCTTCAAGCAACACTGCTTCGTCCGAGGGGTTATTTAATATTCCAAATGACCCGTATCTCGATTACGACATGGTTTCGTGCACCGTATCGGTTAACGGTAATTATATAGGCACTTATAGTAAATTTGTGTACGTTTATTGATACTGTAAATTAGTGTTACTGAATAGCGCAAAGTCCTGCAGGTTAAAATATGCAGGACTTTGTTAATAAAAAACAACACTGTTATTACGTTTTTAAATGCACAATTGGTTAGATATATTAATTCTGGATATAACAAATTAATTTATTCATCTAATTTTCAAAAATAAATCCCACAAAACAATACCTGCACAAACCGAAACATTGAATGAATGTTTGGTGCCGTATTGTGGAATTTCAATACTTCCATGACAAATGTTTATAATTTTTTGATGCACGCCTTTTACTTCGTTGCCAAAAACAATGGCTATTTTTTCGAATTTAGCAGGGTCAAAATCAGGAAGAGAAATACTATTTTCAACCTGCTCAACAGCAAAAACCGTGTATCCGTTATTTTTTAATTCAGTTACCGCATATTCGGTTTTTTCAAAATAGCCCCACTCCACTGATTTTTCAGCATCGAGTGCTGTTTTGTGAATTTCAGCATTAGGCGGAGTTGCCGTAATTCCGCAAAGATAAATTTTCTCAACCAGCAAAGCGTCAGAAGTCCGAAAAACCGAACCAATATTATTGCAACTCCGAATATTATCCAATACAACTATTATTGGATTTTTTTTTGTATTTTTATATTCTTCAACCGTTAAACGGTTTAACTCAATATTTCTTAATTTTCGCATAAACGGTATTTTCAGAATTTGTTATGATATTCATTGTTTATAGAAATGTCAAAAATTTAAATATAAAATTTATTATTACTATAATTGAAAAAATATTCGTTTTACATTTATACAATAAACAGAAAATAGTGAAACAGTTAATTTACATACTTATTTTTTCGATTTTACCTGTTTTAACGGCTATTGGGCAAGAAAACAAACCGGAACAATATACAATTGGTATAATTGAAAATGGCGACACAATTGTTTATCGGGAACTTGAAGAGGTAACTATTGTGCAAAAAAACAGGTCAAAACGAGAAGAACGTAAATATTCAAAATATGTGGCTAAAGTAAAAAAAGTTTACCCACTGGCTATTGAAGCGCGTGAATTACTCAAAAAATATGAGCCTCAGTATTATGCATTAAATGATCAGCGCGACAGGCGAAAACTAATGAAAGGCCTTGAAAAAGAATTGTTTGACAAGCACAAGGAAGAACTAAAAAATTGGTACATTTCTGATGGGCGGATTCTGTTAAAACTTATAAACCGTGAAACAGAACGTACTCCATACAGTATTATTTCCAATTTCAGAGGAGAATTCAACGCCGTTTTATGGCAAGGAATTGCCAGGCTTTTTAAAAATAATCTCAAGGCCGGTTACGATCCTATGGGTGAGGATCAAATCCTTGAAGAAGTGGTAACTCTAATTGAGTTAGGATATTACTAAATTAAAAAAAATCTTATCGTATTTTCAGTATTGGCAAAAATAATTTAACTATGAAGAATAGCTGGCTAAATTTTTGTATGATATTTATTTTAAAAGCAACGTTTTAGTAATGACAGAAATTGAAATTAAAAACAGGTACAGCGAAATTTGTACGAACTTAGCGTTACGGAAACTGAAGCCTGCTTTCGACAGTATTGAAAAACTTATACACGAGAATGGCTTAAATGCCTTTAACGACGAATACCGAATACAGGAAGAAACTTATCGTTACATGCTGAAATACACGGTAGAAGGAATTCATGATCCTGAACGGCAGAAAATTTATTTGAAACTCATTGTTTCCGTTTTTCAACTGGTAGATAAAATATATGAAACACTGCGTATTAAATTTTCCTCCTCTATGGAATATGAAAAAAAGAGAGGATATAATAACAAATTTCATACAAGTTTAGAAAAGTTATTTTCAGAACTTGAAGATTATTACGTAGATCGTGAATTAAAACCATCAAGTGAAAATGACGGACTCATTATGCAAAACATGTCAATGCTTAACTACAAAAAACAGATTGATTTGTTTTATCATATCTGGTTTCGTGATGAACTTAATATGGAAGAAATCGATTTTTTAGTTAAATTTTTTGCAAGCCCATTAATTGCGATTCCATATAAATCGCTCATGATTTCGGCACTTATGCTAAGTTTACAGCGTTATTTCCATACTGAAAAATTTAGCATACTTTTCGATTTATACGATTCTGACGAAAAACAAATCAGTCAGAGAGCAATGGCTGCCTTGCTTATAAATCTTTTCAAGTACGACAAACGAATTAATTTTTATCCGGTTATTAACGGAAGGTTAAAAATTCTAAGCGAAACTCACAACTTCAAAAGAGATCTTGAACACATTATTTTTCAATTTATAAAAAGCAGGGAAACCGAGAAGATACAGAAAAAGATTCAAGATGAAATTATCCCTGAAATGATAAAAATAAGTCCTACCCTGAAAGATAAAATTAATCTCGACAGTTTAATGGAAGAATGTTTTTCAGAAGACAAAAATCCGGAATGGGAAGAAATTTTCAAGGATTTCCCAGGGCTTATGAACAAAATGGAAGAATTCTCGGAATTACAAATGGAAGGTGCCGATGTTTTTATAAGTTCATTTTCAATGTTGAAAGTATTTCCATTTTTTAATGAACTGTCGAATTGGTTTATTCCATTTTTTTCAGAGAATCCCGAAATTGCAAATGCAATAGATATTTCAGATGAAATAACAAAACAACTTATTAAAACCATTAACAGCGCACCTGTTTTATGCAATTCCGATAAATACTCATTTTGCTTAAGTATTAATAACTTACTTGTTGAGAACCGTGAATTTATATCACAAGGCATGAAAATTGAAATGGATCAATTCAACGAAATAGAAAAGGATGAAGAATTTACTTCGCCGGGCAAGAAAGCTGAATTTATTTCGAATCAATATATCCAGGATTTATACAGGTTTTATAAACTTCATCCGCGTAAATCAGGGTTCGATGATATTTTCAAATGGCGTTTCGATTTTCATAACTTAATTACTGTTGGTTCAATTTTAAAAGAAAACCCAAGAACACTGCGAAATATTGCCGAATACTATTTTAGTAAAAACTATTTCGATGAAGCAATTGAGATATATAATTATTTAGTTTTTAATGAAAAAAACGGCGAAATATATCAAAAAATTGCATTTTGTTACCAAAAGTTAGGTGATTATCAAAGTGCATTAGATTCATATATGAAAGCCGAGTTATATGAATTAAATAAATTGTGGAATTTTCAAAAAATTGCCCTTTGCTACCGCAATCTTAAACAACCTGCAAAAGCGCTTGAATATTACCGGCTGGCAGAAAAGATTGACCTCAAAAACATGAATATACAGCTTTCCATAGGGCATTGTTTACTTGAGCTTGAACAATTTGAAGAAGCTCTGAAATGTTATTTTAAAGTAGAATACCTGTCGCCCGGGAACAAAAAAGTGTGGCGTCCGGTTGGTTGGTGTTCTTTCGTAACAGGTAAAAAACAACAAGCAGAAAAATATTTTCAAAAACTTATTGACGACGGGCCAAACAAACACGATTTAATGAATATGGGGCACGTGAAATGGAGTTTAAGACTTCGTAAAGAAGCAATTGACTGCTATAAAAAAGCAATTGAGAAATTTGATTTAACCGAACAGGAATTTTTTAATATTTTTGAAGAAGATTTGCATTACTTGCTTGAGCAAGGCGTAGATAAAGATGATGTACCTATAATGCTTGACCAACTACGATACTTCATTTAGAAATAAGAAAGCTAATAAGAGGATATTGTGCAAACGTAAACGGGGTGATTCGTTTTTACGCGAATCACCCCGTTTGTTATAATACAATGTCAGTAAATTTATTAATTTACAATTGCACTAAATCTGCTGTTATTGAAATATCGCATGAATTCAATGTCGTTTTTAGCCTTAGCTTTAAAGTTTGAATCAAGATTTACAGCTTTCTGCAAACTTTCTATTAAAAGGCTTTCCCTTGCAGTACGTGCACCTATTATAGCTTTAAGATATTCCTTTGTGGCACTTTCAGCCGTATTTGTTTCCAAATCTCTTAATGCACCGTTATTATCACCAGCCATAATTTTTGCGAGAGCAGAATTTACATCAGCAGTCCTGTCGAAATATCTTACAGCCTGGTCATATTCAGCTTTTTTAATACTTACCATACCCAAGTTATAGTTTACTTCGCTACCAGCTCCCGAAGCCGCTCCAAATAAAGTTTCTGATACAGCTATATTTCCTTCATAAAGGTTAACTGCTCCAAGGTTATTTTTAACAATAGGTTCATTGTTTTTCAATCTTTCAGCCTGTCCGAACAATGGTTTTGCATCAGCATATTTTTTCTGTTTTACCATTACATAACCGGCATTATTATGCCCTCTCCAGTCATTTGGGTAAACTCTGATAAAAGAATTATATATAGATAACTGTTCGTTTAAATCTTCAAATAAAGTAGCTGCATACAACAACTCAGCCGGATTTAACGATGCCGGATTTGATTTCGCAAGCGCCTTGAGTTCTTCATCTGATTTTCCGATAAAATCGGCGCTGGTTACCATTTTTGCCCTTCGTAGTTGCGGAAGTATTTCTTCGGCCACAGCAGTAAATGTTTCAGCCAAGTTGCGAATTTCACGTTCACGAACTTCAGGGTCGTTATACATAGAAAGCACTCTTAGAATTAATTCTTTATCTCTTATGTTCGAGCTTTCCATAACTTCTTTGAATCCCTCCCAGTCTTCAGGCGTATATTTAGTTTTCAATTCTATGTTAACACCAGCCTCTTTTAATCTCTGTGCAAGGTATGCCGATGAAGTATTTTTTCTTTCAGCAGCCAGTTCTGTATTAAAATCGATTGTCCCGTCGGGCGAAGCATAAGCTGAAACTTCAATCTGTTTCAGATTTATTTTTTCATCTTCATTAGCTTTCCTTGTGTATGTTTCAAAATCTTTTACATCGGTAGCAGTAGTTTCTTCGGAACGAATATTTGATCGGTTAATGAGATAATGAATATCGGCAACCATCTCATCGGGAACAATTCTTTGGAAAGCGTCAATATTTGGATCATACTTGCCTGTGGTATTGGGTTCGCGTTGTACGCCAATAATCGCTTTTGGCATGTTTTCTACCATCTGACTGGTTGCGATAACTCCATCGGCAATCTTAATCGGATTAAAGTCAAGATTTTTTTTGCCTTTTGAGGCGGTAATATTCACATACAACCCTGATTTACTCATAGCATTTATGTAATCTGTTGCATTTTTATAGCTGAAGTTTCCGCCAGCAGCATAACTGATTACCCTATTGTTTGCCTGGACTTTTTCTCCCTGAACGGTTATAGGTGCATATTTTGTTTCTCCTCCTTCGTACTTTAACGAAGGGGTTACAACCAATACTGCCTTCTTGTTAAAATAATTTGCAGGGAATATACCATCAATGGCTAAATCCACCTTATTGGCATGGGCTTCAAGTACTTCAGGTGTTGTCTTGAATTGAATTTTATCTGCATTCTTCTTCATTTTTTTCAGACCGGCACATCCTGGTAAAAACATCGACAAGACTAACAAGTAAACAATAGATTTTAAGTTTATTTTTCTCATAACAGACAATATTTAGTTTTAAGTAATTAAAATTCGTAACCGAATACAAAAATAAAAACCTTTTTAATATTAGAAAATAAAGAACCTTATTTTTTAGCATCTAAAACAAGGCCGTTTTTAAAATAATTACAGTCAAAACTTTTAACAAAATATATGCCACTAATTTTAACTATCAGTATAAACAGCAAAAAAAATCCTGAGAAATTTCAGGATTTTTAAAAAGGGTGGTAGATGGGACTCGAACCCACGACCCTTGGAACCACAATCCAATGCTCTAACCTACTGAGCTACAACCACCATATTATTTTTCGACTGCAAATATAATAATTTATTTTTTTTATTATTTAAAATTCAAAAAATAAATCAGAAACTTGACAGTTATACTTTAGATTTTAATAAATGATTTTAAATAATATCCCAAAAATATTTTAAGAAACTATTTTAAATTTCAGAGTAGTTTCTTAGAGGTTGTTTAAAAATAGAATAATTACAATACAAATAACTGGCTATCAGCTATTTGGATGGATAATATTTTGTATCTTTATGATTATCAACCAAATAATCAGAAAGAGATGCAAGTTTATCCAAGCGATTTAACTGATAGACAGTGGTCAAAGATAGAGAATTATTTCCAAATACGAAAACGCAAACACAGCTTGCGGGTGATTGTTAACGCCACGCTTTATATAGCAAAATCGGGTATCCAATGGCGTATGTTGCCTAAGGAATATCCCAAGTGGGAATTGGTGTATTATTATTTTCGTAAATGGGTGGCAGAAGGCTTAATTGAAGAAATACATGAATCGTTGCAAGAGCATTGCCGCAAACAAGCCGGTAGAAATGAAAGTCCAAGTATGGGAGTTATGGCTAATGAATATGTACTCGCTAATGCAACTGAGAAACAGCAAAAAAATATCGCTTTAATTTTTTTGTTACTTAGCACTATTATGCTGTTAATCATTATAAATCTATTAAAATTTTTACGACCTCAGGCTCAGGAATTTTTAGTTCACCGGCAAATTCTAACATGCTTTTGAATCAATAATTTTAAAAATCTTGTCGGCACGCCGCAGTTTTATTTTTATTGGTATTGAAACCATTTCGCCTTTTTTTCCTGTTTTAACTGGGTTCAAATCAACCCTGATTTCCTGAATAATGGTTTGTTCTACGCCAGTGGTAGGGCCGATAATTATAATTTCGTCGCCAACATTTAAATCTATGGCTTCGAGTTTAAATTCGGCTATCTGAATTTTTGTAAAATAGTTTGTGCATTTTCCGGCGTATATTTTTCTTTTCACGGCTTTCGAGCCATAAGTACCGCTCCACTCGCCCAACCGCTGCCCCAGATAATAACCATCCCAAAAACCGCGATTAAAAACAGATGACAATCTTTGGTTCCATCCGTTAATTTTTTCTTCAGAAAAAGTACCGTCAAAATATGCGTCAACAGCTTCGCTGTAACATTGTACGGTTGTTTTAACATATTCGGGCGAACGGGCTCTGCCTTCAATTTTAAGTACAGAAACACCTGAATCGAGTATTTTATTCAAAAAATTAATAGCTTTCAAATCCTTTGGCGACATTATGTATTCATTGTCTATTTCCAGTTCGGCGCCTGTTTCTTTGTCGGATACAATATAAGCCCTTCTGCATGTTTGAAGGCACGAACCTCTGTTTGCCGACGATTTCATTTCATGCAGGCTAAGATAACATTTCCCGCTTACAGCCATGCACAAAGCGCCGTGTATAAACATTTCAATACGAACAAGTTTACCGGATGGCCCTTTTATTTGCTGTTCGTTAATATGGCTGTTTATTTCGTAAATTCTACCTAAATTCATTTCGCGGGCCATAACAATTACATCGGCAAAATTGGAATAAAATTTTACAGCTTCAATATTTGTAATGTTTACCTGTGTTGAAATATGTACTTCTAAATTTATAGAGCGGGCATACTGTATTACTGCAATATCGGCTGCAATAACGGCCGAAACGCCTGATGCTTTTGCAGTATCGAGCACATTATGCACGAGATTCATTTCGTTATCGAAAACCTCTACATTTAATGTAAGATAAGTTTTAATTCCGCTTTTTGAGGCAATATTTGTTATTTTCTGTAAATCTTCTAACGAGAAGTTATTTGCAGAGCGAGAACGCATGTTGAGGTGTTCTACGCCAAAATATACCGAGTCTGCCCCACCCTGTATTGCCGCCATTAATGATTCGTAAGAACCAACCGGCGCCATTATTTCTATAGGCCTGTTTTCCATCAAATTATTAAATTGTGTGCAAAGTTAGAATCTGTTTTTGAATTATAATAATTATGATATGGCATTTGGTATATCGGTTGATTTATTGTATATATTTTCGATTTTAAAATTAAATATTTAATTTTTAATCAAAAAATGAATGTTTTTCAGAAAAAAATGATTTTTTAGTCTTAGAAATTATTTAAAAGCTAACTAATTGATTTATTTGTGAAATAATTAATTTATCTGACAGATATTTTATTTATAAGGCTTATAATTAATTTATTTCATGAATAATTAACTGGGGAACTTCCCCAATATTTGGGAAAGAATTTATTTAATTGGGAAAACTGATAATTACTTGGGAAAGCATCCCAAATAATTATCAGTGATTTGTGCAACTGTTATGATTTAATGACAGCGGAACCGGTACGCACTGCAAGCCGCCGGCATTCTTTTGGGCTTGGCAGACATTTTTTAAAAATCAGAATATCTTAATTATTCTCTCTATAATCTTAATTGTAACGGTATGTTGAAAGCATTATACAAACCGCTCTCTTTTTTGCATATTAAACAGCCCGTATAAAACAAAAACGACCATACCTGCACCAAGAAAAATCCTGTTCTTGGATATGATATTGGTCCAAATTACAATATTCATATTATCAGGAACATCAAAAGGGTTAAGGAATACATTCCATTGTGTCCTCTCAATTTCAGTCTCTAAAATAATTAATGCAACACCAACAAGTATCATAACTACCGCTGTTCCATTCCCGTTTTTTATGAGGGTTGAAAACATAAATGCCATCGACCCCATAAATAAAATGGGATACATAAGCTGATACGACATTTCGATAATTCCGATGTCGTACAGAAGAATTGAGGCAAGCCACGCAAACGCAAAAACAACAACAAAAACTAATGCATAAATCATTATAAGGCGAACTAACCAAATTTTATATCTGTAATTCGGTATTCCAAACAGAATTTCGAGCATTCTTGCGTCGTCGTCATTTTGGATTCCAAAAACAGAAGGGTAAAAAATAAGCAGTATTCCCGGAAATGTCAACAGGTTGTAAATTGTTCCTTCGGCAATATCTTGCTGGTCTAAAACTGACTGTATTGCGAAAAACAAGAAAATACCCAAAGCGGCCAACAAGAACCATATAAACTTGTTTGCAAAAATTATTTTTAAATTATACCTGATCATTTTCTGAAAAATAAATGTTCTATTCTTCAGATTTATTTTTTTTTCCATTTGTTTTATTTTTACACAAAATCTTTAAGCAAACACAAATATGCATCTTCGAGATGCGGAGAAACCTGAACGGCGTTTTCGGCCGGTTTTTCCTTAGCAAGGCTCCTAATTCTTATATTCTCGCCTTCGCGCACGTGATGAACAATAAATTGTTTATTTGTATAATTCTCGAACTCGGAAACCGGCATGGTAAAATGCCATACAAAATCGGCGCCTATTTTCTGCATATCGTTAGGTGTACCGAAATATTTAAGATTTCCTCTATTAATAACTGCAACCTGGTTACAGGAACTCGAAATATCTTCTATAATATGAGTTGAAAATATTACAATTCTCTCGCGGCTAAGTTCAACAAGCAAGTTACGGAACCGTATTCTTTCGCGTGGATCAAGACCGGCTGTAGGTTCGTCAACTACGAGTATGCGCGGCAGATTAAGTAAAATCTGTGCAATACCTATACGCTGTTTCATACCTCCGGAGAACGAGCCAATTTTGTCGTTCCTGCGATCATACATGTGTACACTTTTTAAAACATAATCCAAACGTCCATTTCTTACTTCTGTATCGGTAATTCCTTTCAAAATGGCCTGATAATCGAGAAACTCCCAAGCCGACATATTCTCGTAAGTACCGAATGCCTGCGGCAGATAACCTATTAATCCCTGTAATTCTTCCCTGTATTTTTGGGTGTCCATGCCGTTTATCCAAATTTTTCCGTAACTCTGTTCAAGAATACCGCAAATGGTACGCATCATTGTTGACTTACCGGCACCATTGGGGCCAAGTAAACCGAACATACCTGTTTTAATTTCGAGTGAAACACCGTTTAAGGCTCTGAAAGGTTTTTTGCGTTTCCCTATAATAGGAATTTGCCTTACAATGTTGAAATATCCTCTGCGTAGTGAACCAAATTTTCCCGAAATACGGGCTATATTCAAATTATTACTGTGTATATAGTCTCCGGTAGCATAAATAACCAAAAGTAACATCCATATAACACCTGTAAAAATTACCATACCTATGTTATCCCAACGTTTAAAAAATGAGAAAAGAAATACCAAAGGAGAAATCCAGTATATAATATTTCTGATTATACGGTTAATTTTCAAGTAATTATGTTTTTTGGTTGATTCATATTTATTTATCAATACCTGATTAACAGGAACGTATAAAAGAAACAGGAAGAAGTAAACTGCATGAGAAAATATCCACATCCAAAAGCTTTTTTCAATGTAGAAAAATGTAAAATACACCAAAAATACAAATAATGGCAATTGCCATAAAAGATCGTAAAAATCGCGAACCGACTTGTAATTCTTGAGTAAACCAGCACGTGCCCTTACTTTTATGCCAGATTTCCATTCGCGTGCAAATTGGTTGTCGCGGTCGTATATTTTCACAAGTTTTCTGATTTTTATATTAATTGACGTATTTTCATCAATTATAGAAGCACTTGCCTGACGCAGGCTCGACATTACGAAAGCCGTAATACCTGGAATTGCAACAACAATAAACATAAAGTCAAGCATCTGCCACACAAAATCCTGTACTTTAAAACAAATAAACAAAGTACCGATAATAAAAACCGTAATTTGAGCAAGTTTTAAAGTCAATGGCAATGATTTTATCCAGTTAAGTGCATTTTCCAGACCTACATACAAGGTAGGTATAAAAACTAAAGTGAGCAGTGTACTGAATACAAGTCCACCGATAACAGTAATTGCAAACGGTGCACCAATTGCCCCAACATATTCAGCTTTACCCATAGCCAAAGGAACCATAGCTACAATTGTGGTAATTGATGTTATCAAAATAGGCCTAACCCTCGAAAGGCCGGCTGTCATTAATGCTCTGGATTTACGGTATCCATTTTTACGAAGTATATTGGTATAGTCAATTAAAATAATACCATTGTTAACTACTACGCCAAGTAAAATTAAAAACCCCATCAAAGTGTTCGCATTAAATAAACTGTTTCCTGTAAAAAGGATTGCGAGCAACGAACCTATTGCTGCCAGTGGCACTGAAAACAATAAAACAAATGGAATTACAAGCGATTCGAATACCGAAGCCAGAATCATTATAATCAATATAAAAGCAGCTCCAATCAGAAAATAAAATTCATTAAACTGATTTTCTTCGTGAACTACTTCTACCGCCACTCCTGTTGGTAATTTATAGCCGGCAACAATATCGTCAATTTCTAAACGGTAGGCTTCGAGTAATTCGTTTGACTGTTGGGCATCATCGATAAAACTGTAAGTTACTTCTATTTGTTTCTCCTGGTTAACTCGATTAAACCTCGACATACCTTCAGCATAAACCAAATCGGTAAAATCCTGTAAGTCGTAAGTCGCACCGGAAGTATTACTAACCTGAAGCCGGCGCAAATCATCCATATTCCTTTGTTCGACTTCTTCCTGTATGTCGTCAATCTTTTTTTCTTTTATAATAATGTCGTAATTCTCATCATCCTGTATGAAACTCGCTCCTGAAGTAAACTCTCTTGTAAACGAACCAAGTTCTGATGATACATTATTTAATGAAAAGCCGTATTCTATGAGAAGCAACTGGTCGAAATACATGTGTATTTCAGGCTGGTTTCTCGATATATTTGCTCTCGCTCTACGAATTGATTCAAGATTTTCAATGTAATACTGCAAATCTTCAGCAACCCCACGCATTACCTCAAAATTTTCCCCTTTTACAATAACACGTTCCTGATTTGAACCAATTCCAAGGAAACTGCTAAAATCCTGACTGCCGCCCTGTTGTCCGGCACCTCCAACAGATGATGCGGAAACAATATCTATATCAGCTTGCTGGATACCTCGTAATTTATTTTCAACATCGGTTTTTATTTCTGCGACAGTACGATTTTTAATTGCTTTGAAATCTTCCTTTAATGAAACAGTTAAAGAAGCCTGTTCTGCCTGAATATTTGAACCAATATCCTGAATTTCTTCAATATCCTTCAATCTGCTCTCTACATCGGCTACAATTAAATCGGTCGATTCAAGTGTAGTACCTGTTGGCATGTCAACTGAAATTTGAAACTGGTCTTCTTCTATTTCCTGAAGCGACGAAACACTAACTGCGAGAGTAATAAAAATGGTTATGAAAAAAACAACAATTGCACCAAGAATTGTTCCCGCGGGATTTCTGAGGCTTGTTTTAAGTAACAGTATATAAATTTGAACAATCCTGTTGTTTGTGGTAACCTTTTCATAAAAAATACTGTGCGAAACCTTACCCTTCAGCAAAAAATGAGCCAACATTGGAATAAGCAATAAGGCTACAAAAAGCGAAACCATTAATGTTGACACAATGGAAACCCCAATATTATTCCCTAACAAACGTACCATGCTGTCCGATGAAAATATAAACGGGAAGAACACTGTTACTGTAGTTAATGTAGAAGCTACAATTGAGCGCCATACTTCTTTTGTTCCTTGAGTTACTGCCGTGTCGGCATCATACCTTTTCCCTGATAACCGGTAAATATTCTCAAGAACGACCACACTATTATCAAGCAACATACCTATAGCAAGTACCAAGCCTACCAATGTTAAACTGTTCAGCGAAATATTAAATGCATAAAAAAGATTGAACGAGGTAAACAATGATATAGGTATTGCCAGTGCAATGAAAGATACCAGTCGTAAATTTTTCAAAAACATCCAGAGTACAAAAATTGCAAACAAACCTCCAACCAAAGCCAAATTCATTATCTGGCTTATGTTTTCCTCCATTGTTTCGGCTACATCAGCCTGCACAACTATTTCAACTTCTTTTTGGGCAAGCTCTTCATTAAGTTTAGCAATCTCGTCCTGTACCCTGTGAGACAGTTCTATCAAATTAGCTTGCGATTCGCTGTAAAGCACCATTGAAACCGATTCCATTCCATTAATCCTGCTAATAGTTTCAACTTCTTTTACACCAAAATACACATCGGCAACATCTTTTAAATAAATTGGTCCATCAGCCACAACAATATTTTCTATGTCGGAAACGGTTTTATATTCAGATGTAACCAAAACAAAATGTTTTTTCTGTGAATCATGCAAATACCCGGTAAATACACGTTCTGTAGCCCCCGATGAAATTGCACTCTGGATTTGCGAAGGGGTAATATTGTAGGCCTTAATTGCGGCAGGATCATAAGTAACCTCTACTGATTTTTCCTGTCCGCCGTAAACCTCCACTGTTGCTACTCCATCTATATTTTCTATTTGGTCTGTAACTTCCTCATCGACCACACTCCTTACTCTGTCCGCGCCTTCTGTCCCCCTAACCTGGAGTTCCATAAACATGTTCGATGTATTTCCTGAATTTCGGTTAACGTTAACTGTAAAATTATCGTCAAGAGTTTCGGCCGCCTGATCTATTTTTTCCTGAAGCCGTAAAAACAAATATTTTGTATTAACATTTTGCTTGAAATTAACCTGTATGGTTGCCGAACGGCTGTTCAGAGAAGTTTCCATGCTTTCAATTCCATCCATTGTCCCTATAGCACCTTCGATAGGAATAACTGCCTGTTTTTCCATATAGTTTGGATCGACTTCATTTCTGGAACTTATCTGTACACTCAAAGTAGGAAGTTCTGCGTTTGGCATTAACTCAATTTGCAGTTGTTTGTACGAAATGTATCCAAGCAGTGTAAGCCCGGCAAACAACATACTAATAAGTACTTTTCTATTTATGATGAAATTCATCCTCTGAAAATTCTTTTATTATTATTGTCTTGTTATTGATTCTTTTTCTTAACAAAAAGTTTACTAAACCTGTCGAGAACATCAAAAACACATGGTATAACTATTAGTGTCATGATGGTGGAAGTTGTTAAACCTCCGATAACAGCAAGAGCCATTGGCGAACGTAACGACACACTTTCGCCAAAACCGATTGTTAAAGGTAATAATGCAATAATAGTTGTCAAACTCGTCATTATAATTGGCCTGATACGTTGCTGCCCTGCCTGTATTATTGCGTCTTTCCTCGTCATACCATCACGAATTAACTGGTTTATCCTGTCAACTAAAATAATAGAGTTATTGACAGCTATACCGGCAAGCATGATTATTCCTATTAAAGCCATTATATTGAAATTTTTACCCATAATAAAGAAGATAAAAATACTTCCTGCAACTGCCAACGGGATAGTAAATAAAATGGTAAATGGGTGGATTAATGACTCGAATTGCGATGCCATAACCATATAAACCAACACTATCGATAAAATAAGTGCAAAACCGAGATTCCTCATTGATTCCTGTCTTTTTTCTTCTTCTCCGGTTACCATAATATTGTAGTTTGGTTTAAGTTCAATATCGGAAGTTGCCTGTAAAATTTCTTTAGAAACCTGATCAAGAGCAACCCCCTGCACCATCTGAGCTGTTATTTTTCCAATCCTTGTCTGGTTTCTCCTTATAATTTCTTTTGGGGAAATACTATACGAGATATCGGCAATTTCTTCGAGTCGAAAAATCTGGCCTCCGGAATTAATTGTAAGTCCATCAATTTCCGACAAATCTTTTTCAGGTACTTTTATTACAATATCTTCCAATTCTCCGCCATACTCCAGTTGACCTGCAGTTTGGCCTTCAAGTTGCGATTGTAGTTGAGTAATTACTGTTTGAACATTTATATTATGAATACCTGCCCTTATTCTGTCTATTTGAATCTCTACTTCAGGAGCACCACCTTCAATTGAAGTTTGAACATTAAATAACTCATTCATTTCCAACATACGCAGTTTAACCTCGTTCACAACTTTTTCTATTTCAGGTAGTTCTTCACCACGAACTTCAACTACTACAGGAGATTCATCAGTGCCAAGAATATTACTTAAAGCATTTTGACTTTTCGAAAAATTTATTTCCAAACCTTCTACGCCTGATGTCATCATATCAATAGTTTCAATAACCATCTCTGAAGTAATTTGGGAACCTTCGTTTAAAGCGATCGAAATCTGTGCAGTATTTTCACCTCTAAAAACTGAATTTTCATCTCCTTGAATACTGGCTGTTGGGCCTACATGCGAATACAATGTTTTAAGGTTATCGCCGAGATATTCATTAACAATTGCTTCAATAACCTGCACTGTCGATTCTGTTCTTTCCAACTCTGTACCTTCCTGTAATTTCAAATCAATTGAAAATTCATTTGTTTCTGTTTTTGGCATAAATTCGGCACCAATAAAAGGAATGAGCAAATATGCTCCTACAACAATTATCACTGATACAATAATAACCGTCCACTTAATATTTAATATTTTCTCAAGTAACCGGGCAAATCCACCAAGTTCTATCGATTTTTGTTTCACTTCATACTTCTTGTTTCTATAAAACCGATGATACATCATTGGAATAAGAAAAATAGCTACAAAAATTGAAGAAATTAATGAAAAAGCTACTGTCCATGCCTGATCTTTAAAAAGTTCACCTGAAGCACCATGCAAATATACAATCGGAAGAAAAACTACTATGGTTGTAAGAGTTGAGGCTGTTATAGCCCCTCCGACTTGAGATGCGCCAACAATCACAGCTTCTTTCACGCTCATACCGTTTTCATGATTACGGAAAATATTTTCCAAAACTACAATGGCGTTATCAACCAGCATACCTGCTCCAAGAGCAAGGCCTCCAAGTGTCATAACGTTAATCGTAAGATTCGTGAAATACATCATGTTAAATGTGGCAATAATTGAAATAGGAATAGCAACACTCACTATTAGTGTAGTACCTAAACGCCTCAAAAAAACAAACAAAACGAATACTGCAAGTAAAATACCGAACAAAGCCGAATTTTGTACCTCTCCGATAGCCTGACTGATAAATTTCCCCTGGTTTGAAACCACTTCAAGGTTATATCCTGGCAAAGCCTTCTGAATGTTTACCAAGGCGTCATTGATCTGACCAACAGCATTTACAGTATTATATTGTGTTTCTTTGTAAACAGCCAAACCTATACAACGCTCGCCATTTATATGAATAATATTATCGGGTCTTTTGTTTTCTCTTGTTACTGTTGCAACATCTTTCAAAAATACAGGGGCCATTTCTACTCTTGGCTGGTTACCGGTCTGTGCCCTTACAGCTTTATACCCAACAATCAGGTTTTCAAAATCTTCAGTTGTTTGAAGAAGGCTTATCCCTTTAACAATATACTGCATTCCCAATTCGCTTATCCTGCCGCCTGAAACACTACGATTAAAAGCTGTAATACGTGAATTAATTTCATCGAGAGTAAGATTCTGGGCTGCTAAGCGATAAGGATCGGTTTTAATAATAATTTCGCTTTTCTCTTGTCCTGAAAGTTCAACTTCTGCAACTCCATCAAGTCTGACCAAGTCGTTTCGAATATAATTCTCAGCAATTTTACGGATTTCGTTCATATCTTTTATTTCGGTATGAGTTAATCCTATGATCATTACCGGCAAATTATTTGGATTATGCTGGGTAATATTTATTTCGTCGAGGCCACCAACTGAATTCAACGCTTTCTGCAAATCGAGAAAAGCCTCGTCCATATCTTTATTCCAATTATATTCTACAGTAATTTGCGCAGTTCCAACTTTCGACACTGATGTAACTTGAACAACATCGCGCTGACGAATTGCTAAAGCCTCAATCTGCTGAACAAATTGTTTCTCCATTTCTTCAGGTGGACGCTCGCCAGATCTTATCTCGACAAAAATTCTTGGTGAATTTAGGTCGGGAAACAAATCAATTCCCAATTTACCAAACGAAATACAACCTAAAAGGATGACTCCCAGTATTATCATTAAAATTGTTATCGGGAAATTGATAGAAAATTCTGTTAATTTCTTCATATTAATCAATTTTCTGGTAAAAATCCAAAATGGATATTAAAGCACGATTGTAACTTTTGAACGGTTACGTAATGTTTGGTAGCCATTTATTATTAACTGGTCGTTCCGGTTAAGTCCTTCGGTAACTTCAACATTGTCTTCGTTTTGCAGGCCGATACTTATCATGCGTTGTTCGGCAGTATTATTGCCACCTACAACAAATACATATTTACCTCTATTACTTGACATTATAATGTCTTTAGAAATAACAATAGTACTGTCTTTCTGAGCATTAATAATATCAGCTTTGACAAACATTCCCGGCCTTAATTTTAAATCAGGGTTATTTATTTCGAGCGTACCTTTAAAAGTTCGGGTTTCGGTACTAATCATCGGTGAAAGTTCTGTTATAACGCCCCTTAAAGTGTCGTTTACAAGCGTATAACTTGTAATTAAAGCCTGCTGCCCTATATTTACATCGGCGATATTTTTTTCGGGAAGGTTAATCTCCATAAATATTTTACTATAATTCATAAGGGTAACCACCTGTGTATTAGAAGGAGTAATTGTTCCTTCGGTGTAATATGGAAGATCGGCGATAACCCCATCGAAAGGCGCTTTAACATCCATTTTTGCAAGATTGATAATAGCAGCATGATAATTTTTTTGAGCATTTAATTTTGAAATTTCAGCATTACGTACCTGATACTGGGTTACCCCTCCCTTTTCGAAAAGTGATTGTTGTTTATTGTATTCATCTTCAGTAATCTCAAGGTTCAGTCTAACCGATTCCAAACCAATATTATTTACATATTCTTCATCTTCCAAACGAACAATAACCTGTCCTTGGCTTACTCTGTCGCCAATTTTAAACGGCCTGCCTGTTTGCGGGTTATTAACGATATGATATTTACCGGCCATCTCGGTACTTAGAACAACTTCGGAAGCTGACTTTGCTGTTCCGGAAGTATTTATAAACTGACTTATACTCTGCAATACGACACTTTCCACAGAAACCGGCGATGCCAATTCTGTACCCACGTTTTGAGGCTGGTTGTTGCATGATACAAAAACTGCAACAAATCCTAATAAAAGAAATAATACTATATTTTTCATTTTTAATTTATTTTAATCCGGTTTAATTTTCTGTACTTAAATATAACTCATCCGGCAGTACCGGTAAATTCATTTCGAAATCGTATAAAGATTGTATTTTGAGATTTAACAATGCAATCTTATAATTGATCTGTGCCTGTGTATAAGAAATTCTGGCATTTGAAAGTTGTTGTTGCTGAAGGTTAAGATCCATACCTGTTAAATCTCCATTAAGGTATCTTTCATTATTAATTTCGTAGGTAAGCTGTGCATTATTCTGCTTCTGCTTAGCAATCTGTATTTGATTCCATTGACTTTGAATACTACGGTAAACCTCGCGGATTGACAAGATAATATCTTTTTGTTCTTCTTCATAATCAATTTGTACCGACTCTATTGCAGCCTCTTGTGCGGCAATCCTTGCTTTTTTTTCACCCCAATCAAAAATAGGCAAGTTAAACGATATTGATACAGAAGGGTTATTAACCGTATTTTCTTTTTTGTATATTTGTGCAAGATTTGTATCATCTCCTGTAATTCCGAGCCTTAAATTCAAATCACCTGAAAATTCATTTTGCGCTTTAGTTTGAATCATTGCAAACTGGCTGTTTTCGATATCAATTTCTCTCTGTCGCAGTTCCATCCTGTTTTTTAACCCATTTTCAATTGCTTGTTCCAAATTAACAGAAACAGATTCCTGTGTTGAAATATCTATATTAAGAATAACAAAATCAGAATAAATATCCATACCTAACAATAACTTTAATTGGTCTTTGGCGTTTTCATAGCTTACTGTCCTTTCTTCAACAGTCGATTGCGACTGCATCAGATTTAATTCAGCCTGATACAGTTCTTCCATAGCCACTAAACCTGCATCGGCTTTATTTTTAATAAGTTCATAATTAACCTGTGTATTTTCAAGTTCGGCTTTAGCAATAGAAAGGTTTTCCTGAAGCATAAAAACATTATAAAACTGCTGAGTTACGTTTCGTTCCATATTTAAACGCTGCAAAGCATAACTTATCTTGGCATTTTCGTAGTTCAGTTCCAATTGCTTGAGCTGCATTTTTAACCGGTTATATGTAAAAAGCGGCTGATTTAAGTTTAAATAAAGATTATTATAAAATCTTTCGTTTTGTGGTATTGCATTAGTTGCACTTGATTTACTTTTTTGCCAGCCAAACTCGTTATTCAAAGAGATTGTTCCATCGGTAAATAAAATAGGTTGCGATATTCTTAAATTGGTATTCGACGATAGATTCTCACTCGTGTACCAGGTACTACGCACATCGTCGAAACTTCTGTTTCTATTGAAAGATAAAGGATTGGCTTCGAGAGAGAACCTCGATTTTAAAGCGGCTCTCTGTGCTTCAAGATTTTTTTGTACTCTTTCAATATTCAATTTCGATTGAATAATGATTGGACTTTCTGTTTCAGAATATTGTAATGCCCTATCAAGAGTCAGTAATTCCTGTGCATAAGTTACTTGAATTACTGCAAAGAAGGCAAATCCCAACATTGCAATTTTTTGTAATGATTTAATTCTAAAAAGACTCATTTGTATTGATTTAATTATTTATTGCTTTATAAATTTTACAGCATCGGCAAACACCATGTTCAATTCCGACTTATTAGAAAGTTCAATCGAAGCTCTTCCGGGAGAGAAACTGTAAGTTCCCAACAATACCCAGCCAGGTTCTGCTTCATCAACATCAAGTGCCTGTTCAACAGTATCATCATCGCCTGTGATAGTAAAAAGATAGCTCCCTCTCGATCTGTTATCTCTACCTCGCCTGCTGGCTTTGTACAAATGGTAATAAACTTCGTAAAATCCTTCTTCCTTAACCGGTACATTCCATTTTGCAGTTTGCGAACCGTCGCCACTCTTTATGTAATAGCCCGAAAGTATGTTACTGCCAAAAAATTCAGTATTAGTTGTGGCGGTCCAACTTGTTGGTGGACGGAAGTTGTTTATCGACTGATATTTTGCTTCATCTTTTTCATCGTCAATTATCCATTTTTCTAAAAGACTCACTCTCTTGTTGCTTGTTATTTCAAATAATAAAGAGTCTTCATTATCAACAATAATTTCGCCGGATTGAATCATGTTTACCGGAACATCCGACAATATTTCGCCTTCAAAAGGATTTACCTTTATGTCTTCAGGAATTTCCCTGAAATTATGACTTAAAAGTTGTGGGACATTTTGCGATGTTAATGTATTAATCATAAGTAAACGTGGCTCGCTTTCAAGCATATAACTTAAGTCTTTTGTTTGATGAGGATCGAGATGTATTAGCTTGTTAACAACCTCTTCATTTCCGCCAAAACCACCCATTCCGCCACCATCGCCAAGCCTGAATGTTAACTTTACAAGTCCTTCAATATCAGTAAAATTAGTGGCCTTAAATTTTATCATGGTTTGCATACTTTCACCTGTTCTAACCTGAACGGCAGTTACAGGAGAAAATAAGAAACCGGGCAGTTTATTTTGCTTGAACCACTCATCCATTACAGGCGTTAGATTGATCCCGAATTTTTCACCAATTTTTTTATCGAATTCTTCAAACGAAATGTCTTTAAAACGGTATTCTTCAAGTAATTCATCAATAAATACAGAAAACTCTTCTTCGCCGGCAATGTATTGTATTTTCGAAAACAACGCATCGCCTTTAAGTTTAATTACATTTTCTATAATATCCTTATTATCTGGATCGGATATAATTTCTTCAAAAGAATTATCCTGCAGTTCAATATTGGCTAATTCATCGTTGCTTAATCCTGTATCTGAAATGCCACGCATGAAAAACGATTGCATATCTGCGCTCTTACTTTTTAAATATGCCTCGAAAACCTGATTAACAACAGGCCATTTATCCGATTTTATGTTATTCTGCAAATTATAAATCAAGGGGAATAAGAAGTATTGATTTTGAACAGTAGATGCTCCTCCTATTGAACGATTAAATGAAAAAGATGATTCGCTTGTAAATTGATTGGCAAAATTTCCAAAAACTCTTATCTGTAGATCTTGTGGCGACAAATTACCCCCCCCTCTACCGCCTCCTCTGCGTTGCATCATTTTTATGGAGTTTTCAAAATCGGCCTGCGACAGCATAAATGCCTTCTCAGGAATAAGAATCTGTTCAGGTTGAATATACTCCTGTCTCGATGTCCAAGTGCGCACATAACTTTTAAACTGTGCAGGCACTTCAACAAGCGATAAACGCTCAAATGAATAATCAAGATTATATCTTCTCTGGAAATCGCTGAAAAATTCATTCGCCAAGTAAGGAATTGTATCTTTGGTTTCGGGAAAAACACCTGAAAAGAAGTCGTGCCCATCTATATACCAGATTCCATATTCTATGTTACCGTTAATCGTTTTTAATTGCTTATAATTGCCTATTGCAAGAGATATTTGCGTCAGAGGATTTTCGTTTTTAAATGAAAACCGGCCACTGGAAATTTCTGTTGGTTCACCCTGTGAAACAGCGGTTAACCCCGGAGCTGTATTAACAGTTAAATCATATTCAACAAATTCATTATGAACCCATTTAACATTATCGGAACTATACAATACTCCGGCTTTTACATACCAGTTTGTTTCAGGTGTAAGCAAAACATAATCTGAATTTATAAATGCATATCTTTTATCCACATTTAAAACAAAACTCCCGTATTTCTCCTGTATTGTTTCTTCATCAACGTCGAGGTAGCACAATGCTTCGTTTATTACACCGGAATAAGTAAATTCAAGAGTGGCTTCTTCTGAAGGGTTAATATTTATATTTTCCGACAACAGTATTAAATGTTCTTTACGTTCAAATGTTTGTTCGGAACCGTTATACTTTATACTTGAAATTTCCAATCCGTTATTTAAATTGAAAATAAGTTTATTTAAAGACGTTTCATTCTCGTTTTTTATTTTAATAATTGAATTTACTTCAATTGTTTTTCCTTTATGGTTCAAGGTTATTGAATTGCTTTTCAAAGTAGGTATATTTTCATTTACATACTCATTATTTAAAGCAACCACTCTTTCTCTGAGCGAATTTGCTTGTCTGAAATTATTCACATGGTCGTAAGCAAGATAGCTTCCGATTCCAATAAATATCAAACCAATAATGAGAGAAAAAATAGTCATGGATTCTGATTGCGGCAATCTTTTCAAAAGGAAAATTGTAAGAAAAATAAAACCTGATCCCAAAAACAAATAAATACCACGGTGAATTAAAATTACGTCAAGGTTTCCAAGCCCTACAATATCGGAACTTAACATGGGAATGTTAAATGCCATATAGTCGAAAATATAGTAAAATTTAGATTGCAGCAGAAACAGCGTAATACCAATATACCCTAATATCAACACAAAAGTAATTGCCTGGTTACGAATTACACTCATTAATAAAAACGAAAGCCCCATAATAAAAACAATGGTCGGAACACTTATAGCAAACAGATAAAAAACATACGACTGCCAGGCTATTTCGGTGTTTTTTGCAAGCATATTGAATACAAGAGCCAACGCAATTATTAAAATATTCAACAGAAGAAATACCTGCATGTTACCCCATGTTTTACCAAGAACATACTCACTGTTGCTCATCGAACGCATATAAATAACCTCAGTGGTGTCGAGTTTTTTATCGCGTTTTAAAAAATCGGAAGCAAGAAAAACAGCTATTATTGCCTGTACAACATTTAAAATAAGAAGGTTGAAATAGGGTATGGAACTTGGAATACTGCGTATAGCCCAACTTTGAGGCCCTATGCCTTGAACAACCATGGCAAAGTTTACAAAAAAAAGTACAAACAGCGAAAGAGCGCTGAAAATTCTGAAAAACCAGCTTCTTAAAAGTGTTTTTCTTTCATATTTGGCTATTGAAAATATGTTATGAAATGAAATCATAATTTGTTAAGTATTTGTCCATTGATTCAAACTGTTTTCCATAAAATAAACATAGGCATGTTCAAGGTTTGGTGTAATCTGCACCCCGCTGTATCCGTTAATATCATTTGTAACTACCTGTACCTCCCACCCTTTTTCAATGGGTATGGTCGAAATTACCGGGTATTTTTCATTAATTTCAAGATATTCAGATTCGGACACTTGAATTTGCCAAACGCAGCCTTCAGCCTTTTTTAAAAACTGTTCCGGAGAACCTGCAAATGCGAGTTCTCCTCTGTTAAGCAAAGCCATATTATCGCATGTACTCGAAATATCACCAACAATATGTGTAGAAAGAATAATAACCACATCGCGGGTACTTATGTTTGAAAGTAAATTTCTGAAACGGATACGTTCTTCAGGATCTAATCCGGTAGTAGGTTCATCAACAATAATAACCTGCGGATCATTAATTAAAGCCTGCGCAATTCCAAGCCTGCGTTTCATTCCCCCCGACAGTTTATTGGCATTACGGTCGCGAGCCTCGTACAAACCAACCTCTTCCAACATGCGCTCTACGGCATTTTTACGCACCGAACCGTTTTTCAAACCTGCAAGGCGGGCAGTGTAATCCAGAAATTCATAAGTTTTTAATTTCGAGAAGAAACTGAAATCCTGTGGCAAATAACCCAACATAGAACGAATCTGTTTTCTGTTTTTAGCCAAATCGTATTCATTAAATGTTACCTTGCCGTTACTCGGCCTCATTAAAGTTACCAATATACGCATCAAGGTCGATTTTCCTGCTCCGTTTGGCCCAAGCAAGCCAAACATTCCATTTGGTATATCAAGGGTAAGATCCTTGATGGCGTAATTCCCATTTGGATATATCTTATTCAGATTTTCTATTTTTATATGCACAGTTTTTTCATATTTTGTTCAGATAGCGCCTTTGACTTTCAAATATTCCAATAGTTTAAAACAATTAATAAATAATAATTAATAACTGTCAATTATTCTGGATTGCTTCACCCCTGCGGAGTTCGCAAATAACGTGATGGTTTCACAACCTTGTGAAAGTATTATGTAGGGCTGCATGAGGGTTTCGCAAGTCCGCGAAAGCACAAACGTGCGCACGTTTGTCAAAAATACTGCCTTTGCAGGCATGAAACAGACGAAATATACCCAAATTCCGCCAGCGGGAATGTTCAAAGCAACAGTCGGGCGCACCGTGAAGTACGAAACAGTCCACAATGGACAATGGATAATTAATAACCTTGAAGATTACCCTTCAGGGGATTTAGGGGTAGGAACAACGAAATTAAAATATTAAAATACCCCAACAATTTTCCGAAAGAATAAAAAAAAATGCCTGAAAGTAATTTCAGGCATTTTTTTAGTTTAAACTTTCACTTTTATCTTCCTTACTGACGCGAAGAAGGCCCTAAAAATTTAGGGGTGTTTGTCATTGTAAGTACGGCATCCGTTTCATTGGCATCAAATACCATAAAACCAGGTGTAGATGCTGTATATGGAACCCACTGACCGGCAGTTTGACCGTTAGGATTACCGTATTTTGCAAAATTGGTCCAATAATCAACCATTTGCAAACTCAACTTATCGTCTCCCGCGGTAAAAGGCCTCCAACTGTGCCTCAACGAATGAAATATATACCACAAATCAGACGAGTGAAACGCTCCGCTGCTATCGCCCGGAAGCTGGCGTGTAAACATATATGCATATATAGGTGTACCCTGCTGTTCGCGAAGAACTCCAAAATCACCAACCGGTTTAGTTATGTCCGACATGTCATTAGCTGTGAAACCAAACATATAAGGTATGTCGGCAATCTCTCCTTTTAAAGCTGTTTCACCGAATGCTCCGGTCAAAAAGTAATTATCAATTACAGGTCTCCAGCCAACACGCTGTCCGGTGGCGGCATAATCATTCGTCATTTTGGTCAATTCGTCAAAACTAAGAGCACGCATTTGTTCAAGTGTGGTCTTTTCATAATAATCCATCATGGCCTTAGTTACCGCTTGAGCAGTATCTAACGGTGTACCGGGTGCGGGGTTTAATCCGCCGCCGCTCATGCTTATTGTTTTGGCAATAAGACCACGTGTCTGTGGAGAAGCGCTCAGCGACTGTACGCTGCCGGCTCCGGCACTCTGCCCGAAAATGGTAATATTGTTCGGATCGCCGCCAAACTGCGAAATGTTGCTACGCAGCCATTTCAATGCCGCAGCCTGATCCATTAGTCCGTAATTGCCGGATACGCCGTTAGGACTTTCGGCCGACAAAAGCGGATGCGTGAAAAATCCGAATACTCCCAAACGGTAAGTTACCGATACAAATATAACTCCGCGCGAGGCCCAATCTTCGCCGCCGTCCATCTCAGGCTCAAAGCCAAACCCTTCGCGGTATCCTCCTCCGTGGATCCACATAGCTACAGGAAGTTTACTGTCTATTTTTCCTGCTGCCGGTGTCCAAATGTTTAAATACAAACAATCTTCGTTAAACGGTACTGAACCGCTGGCACGCCATTCGCGGCCATAAAAACTATTCGGATCCCATGTTACCTGCATAGCAGCCGCTCCGTACTGGTCGGCTGTCTTCACGCCCTCCCATGGGGTAACAGGCTGTGGTTCTCTCCAGCGTAAATCGCCAACAGGTGGCGCTGCAAATGGAATACCCTTATATGAAACTATTCCGGGGGTTGGTGTTTCTACCCCCTGAATCTGCCCACCTTCAACAGTCAGAACAGGATTTGGGTCGGTTTTGGTACAAGAGGCAAATAATAATGCCACAAAAGATAAAGTAACAAAAATAAATGATAGATTTTTCATAATGATAATGTTTTTAAATAGGCAACTTCATGCATAAAATATTTCGATATACAAATTTATACAATAAATACTAAAACATGACTCAAAAACTTATAAAAATAACCTTAAATACAGTTTACTCTGTAAACAATACCAATTAAACCGCATAAGGTTATTAAAACAGTTAAATTTTCAAAAAAACTGAACTTTGGATTTCAAGAATCAATTATCCATAAATTCCATCAAACCAAACCGATTTGGCGGATGAACATCCAATCTTATATCATAAGTAGGGAAAAGAGTTGAAGTTGAACGAAAACGATCGTCAACCATGTTCCTGTCCTGTCTTACTGCCTGAAAAGCCCATTGTGTCCCTGCCAGGTTACGTGTGTTAAAACCTCTGAATACACTCATTGGTATAACGTATTCCATTGTCCAGCCTTTATCGGTATCGGTATCGTTGTTTATTGTTCCATCAAGAGTTACACCTACCTCGTAATCAGGATTATAATCGGGTATAAATGGGCTCCTGTTATTGTAAAACTGCCAAAGTACAATATAATCATACTTTGCTTTTATAACATTTACTTCAAAACCGAAGTGCATATAAAGGCTGTCGGGAACCGGCAGTACAAAAAATTCCGCACAGTCGTCCAAAAAAGGACGGCCGTCGTAACCTGTTTCACGTGCGGTTATCGATGTGTCTTCACATGCATAAAAAAGATAAATGTTCTGTTCGTCCCAAAGCATCCTGAATTCTGTTCTTTGCTTTTCGAGAGGCTCATCACGCCTGAAAAAATAATCGAATGTCTTGACTTCGGCATTTTTCCATGTTTCTTCATCCATTTTCCCATCGGCAATAATAGGCCCTTTTGCCTTTGCCACTTTATAAACGGGCTGCTCCCCTATAACAAGTTCTTTTCCGGTTTGTGCAAAAAGCGCCATACCGTTAAAAACTAATGCTAAAACAATTATTATTGTTCTCATTTTTAAAACTGTTAATTATACATTGTAAATTAATTCTATTAATTGTAATTAAATACCACTACAATTTTTCCACTATTCGCTCCGGGAATAACCTTTAATTCCATTGAGCCAAGTACATTTGTTCCTTTTCCAAGTTCCGTAAGGTTTTTAGCTGTTACTGTCGGTTCGACTCCCGATCCTCTCAGTTCGATGTCGGTTAATTCTCCACTCCATAACACAGGACCGAATGTATGCCTGAATGTATATAAGCCGGGTGTAATATTATCGAATACATATTCGTTTACACCTTCAATGGTCATTTTCCGTTCAATCATTTCGCCTCTACCGGGTCCTTTCGAAAGTTCAATCTCGGCGCCTCTACCCATAGCTACACCAATTTTTTCAACGTAATAGTCTGTTCCGCTGTCAAATGCTTCAACTTCGAAATAGTATTCCGGTTGGGTGTTCAGGCTATGTATTGTCAGGCTGTTGGTATTGTAAACCATGTAGTTATTATAAAGCTTACCCTGCTCAATACCGTAGCGTACCACATAACCGTCGGCTCCTGCAACAGGTTGCCACAAAAGAGATGCATCGCGGCGGTCTTCAGCATTACGTACTACTTTTACATCGTTAACTTTTGTAAATACAGCCGCACCGGGATTACCAAAAATACGCAAGTCCTTAACTGCGAATTTTCCTTCGTCGTGCGTAAATACATTGGTTAGTTTTACATACCTTACCTTAACAGGTTCGGGAAGCTCAAAATAATCGTGCCTCAAATCCTGTTTATTATCACTCCGGTCGATAAGCAGCTGCCAAGTTTTGTTATCATTCGATACTTCAACGGTATATGACTGGTAACGGTCGATACCTGCAGCAGCGGCAGCTCCGCGGCCTACCTGTACATTGGCTCCATATCTGTCGAAATTAACTTGTAAGGCATAAATATCGCTCTCCTTCCCGAGATCTATTGTCATGTATTCACCCGGATCACCGGTTTCGGCACACCAAAAGGTCATTAAATTTTCGTCAACGGCATTTACAGACCTGTATCCTTCGAATGTAGATGAAACTTCTACATACTTTTTATTTGACAACAGCATCCATCCCGTAAAATTGTTATTAACAGCATCTTCAACTACTCCCGGATAATACTGCGGATAATCGCCAAAAGCCGTATTTGAGTGCATAACTCCCTCTGAATCGACTGCCGTAGGGAACAATGCTATCTCGGCGCCACCTCTGCCTCCGTAAAACGACGGAATCATGCAAATTGTCCATAATTGGCCGTTCTTGTCGTGGAATGTACTGCCATGTCCTGCTCCCGGCGCAAAACCTGTTGTTTTATATGTAAGCGGGTTATGCTGCGAATATTCAAACGGCCCCATTGGGCTGTCGGAAACATAAACGCCATGTGAATACGACAAAAATTCCAGGCCTATTGCCGCATACTGCAAATAATATTTACCGTTGTGCTTGGTTATCCAGGGACCTTCTATCCACGGGTATTCTTCAGGGAAATATTCTCTGTGATCGAAATACGGGAATATTACATCTTCTATCCTCTTATTTTCAAAACCATGGTTTTCGTGGTCACCGAAGAATAAAACAACATGTTCGCCTTTTTCCTTGAAAGTATTCGGGTCGAGCTCAACAACTTTAAACGGCATAAGCTGAGACCAACCATAGTACATGTATAGCCGGCCGTCGTCGTCTAAATACATGTTGGCATCGCCGTAGCGATTACTGTCAAAAGCGCCGGCTTTTTCCCAAACACCCCGCTTAGGATCGGCGCTTGAATAAACATCGAACGAGTTCATCGAACACGCATACAGTTTACCGTATTTAACTATAACCGACACTACGCCGCCCGGAAAACCCGGAGCATCAACATAAGTCCAGTCTCTAAGGTTTCCAGAATACCAGTACCCTCTGCTTCCGGTAACAAAAAGATAATACTCATCGTTGTATATAAGTACTACAGGCTCGCCTCCACGGCGGGCACGTTCGGAGCCGACAACAAGATTAAGCGGGTTGGCGTAGGTTAGCGGCTTATCGGTTATTTGCACTGTAAAACCACCTGCCCCTGTAGAATTTAAGGTGTTATCGGAAACCTGCCTGCACGAAACTATGCCAGTAAAACTTAATGCTATTAACAGTTTTGCCGGTATTAAGGAAAATTTAATCATAATCAGTCTTATTATTTATTTTATCGTTTCTATGCACAAGTCTGCTCCGGGTATGAACCCGAAGCAGACTGCTTTTTTTATTTATTAAATACAATTTTACATAAAGCCAAACAGTTTACCATCCTGGATTTTGAACGAGACTCGGATTTGCTCCCAACTGTGTATATGGGAATGGTAAGAGTTCGTATTTATTACTCCAACCGGATCCGCCGGAGAATATTTCTATCTCATATTTTCCAGGTGTACCCCCCTTTACATTGCCTCTTTTTTGCGCAAACTGCACCGGATCATCCTTATCATAATTATCAATCAGATATCCATTGAATGAGTACAATTTTGTCCCTTTATCTTTTAGTACGGTAGCAGCATCGCCCCAGCGCACAAGGTCGAAATAACGTTCACCTTCTGCCCACAGTTCGGCGCGGCGCTCATCTTTTATATTCTGATATTCCATGCTGGGAAGTTCCTCGATACCTGCTCTTCTGCGCACTTCGTTCAAAGCTGCAAGTCCTGTACCGTCGGCATCGTCAGTAAGGAATTTTGCCTCGGCATACATCAATAAAACTTCGGAATAACGCATATAATAAGAGTTTGCCTTTGTGCGTACGTTAGTACCGGTAAGCTCGGTATATTTCTCGTCTGTAAATCCTAATCCTCTGTAACGGAAATAACCTTCGCCGTGTTCCAATGGTAATCTGAAGAATCCGGGGGTGACAGATTCATCGTATGACTTGTCCAACACTTGCTCCCAAGTATGAATCGTTGACTTAAAACGTTGGTTTTCTATATCTCCACCATGGTATTCTTTCATGAAATCGCCAAAATTACCTGAAGGAGGAGCCCATCCCCATCCACTCTGACCAACATCTTTTGGTATACTCATGTGCTCTATACGCCAGCCTACATACTGTCTTCTCAAGTCTATTTGGTTACTGGCGTAACCAGTAACGTCTTCCGAATTGTGTTCGAAAATATACTCCTTACTGAAATCACCCGCTACACGGTCAATCTGAAACATATCATCAAGTAAGCCATAGAGTCCCGAATTTATAACTGTTTTAAGCGGTTCAACAGCCTGAGCAAGAATTTCATTGTTATTATATCTTGTTCCGTACCAAAGGGCAACTTTACCCTTGTATGCTAAAGCGGCATGTTTAGAAATACGGGCGCCATAGGCTCTCTGTTGTCCCATTCCCGCTATTGCAGGCAGGACATCTGCTGCTGCCTGCATACGTTCAAGGCACCAGGTAATTATTTCATAATGGTCGCCATTAGGTAGATTGTGCTCTTCAGGTGTAAGAAGATGGTCAACAAAAGGCGGAGTACCAAACCAACGTACAAGTTCAAACATCATTAAAGCCCTGAAAAAATCAGCTTCGGCCTTAACACGATTTACCCTCTCATCAGAAGTTTCTGGTATTCGTTCAAGAATTAAGTTTGCACGGTAAATAATATTATAGGCATTATTGTACATACCATTAACATTATCGTGCGAAGAAGTACCTTCGAGTCTGCCTGCAAACATAAAATTACTTGCAGCATCGTTAAACGAGCCGCCTCCGGCATGATGATCGTCGCTTAAAATATCAAGAAACATTTTTTGTACAACACCATCGATATTGCTATAATACCTGTTGTATATTGCAACCATCAATGCCTCGGCCTCGTCGGGCCCCGCATTTTGGTAGTAAGTTGCTAAATCTACCACACCCTTTTGCGGAATTTCGAGAAGGTCTTCATTACAGGCAAATGTAAGGGTTAGTCCTAAAACAAGCGCCGATATTTTTATTAAATATTTTTTCATAGTAATGTCTTTTTAAAATTAGAATGATACATTTAAACCAAATACAACTTTTTTTGACATAGGATAACTCGCCGCATCCAAAGCAATTTGCTCTATATTGGAGCCACTGGTTTCAGGGTCCAAGCCCGGATATTTTGTAAATGTAAACCAGTCTTCCAATGATACAAAAGCTCTAAGTCTTTGTATATGCACCTTTCTCAGAAGGCTCGAAGGAACATTATACCCCAATTGTATTTGTTTGATTTTGAAGAATGATGCATCGAAAACCATTACATCAGAAGCCTTAAAGTTTGGGTCATCGGCATAGAATAAAGGAAATCTCGAATTTGTGCTGCCCTGAGTCCACATACCTTCGTAAAACTCCAACAGTGTGTTGTTATGCTTAAAATCTCCACGATTCAATGCGAACAACCTTTCTATACCTTGAACACCAGTACCGTAAACAGTTAAATCAAAATTCTTGTAACCAAGGCTCAATGTTAAACCATAAGTATAATCAGGAATACCTTTACCTGTCATAATTCGGTCGTCGGAAGTAATTCCTTTCTTACCATCAAAGTCCTTGTATATTGCTCTGCCCGTCTCAGGGTCTATGCTTTCAAGAACATAAGTACGCAGGTACCATATCGGATAACCTTCTTCGAAATAGGTAACAGGGTCCATGTTAGTCATGCGGGCTCCATCCAGTCTTGTTGCAGAAACACCCTTTGTAACTTTATTTTTAAGGTACGAAATATTTCCGTTAACACTGTAGCTTAAATCGCCTATTTCATCTCTCCATCCAAGTTCAATATCAATACCCCTATTGTTAACCTCACCTGCATTCATATAAATTTCTGAGGCGCCTGTGTTCGCAGGAGCCGTCGCACGTGTAATAAGGTTGTAGGTGTTTTTATTGTAAACATCTAAGCCAAGGGTCAGCCGGTCGCGCAGGAAACGGGCACCAAAACCCATACTTAGCTGGCGTGTAGTTTCCCATACTACATCAGGATTTGGTAGTTGATTGGAGGGATATACACCAACTAAATGTCCGCTGCCATTACCAAAGTCGTATCCCTGACCAAGTCCCTGGCTCAAAGTTGACGCATACTGATAGGATCCCAAGGCATTTACATTACCAAGTATGCCATAAGAAGCACGAAGCCTTAACGACGACATGTCGAGTTTAGACTTAATATTATCCATAAACGATTCGTTACTTATTGTCCATCCTCCCGATATTGAAGGGAAGTAGCCCCAGCGGTGGTCTTTGTCTAATTTAGACATATCGTAGGCATCGGCTCTGAAACTGGCCTGAATATCGTATTTACTGTTTAATGTCCATCCTAAACGCCCAAAATACGACATATTGTTGTTTTCATTCAAAATACCAGCTACATCCATGTTAGTTGTATTAATTGCATATTCAAGATACCGGTAAAGAGGCTCGGTACTTGGAAGTGCATCAGCGCTGGCATAAACAGAATTGCTTTCGGAACGCTGATACGACATACCCGCCATTACATTAAATTCGTGATTCCCTATATCGAATAAATAAGAGCCAAAGTTTTCCCACTGGTAATAAAGATTATTTCTTGACCTGCCGTTAATAGACATATTGCCGTTCATGTAAGAGTTAACATAATACTCGTGGTTGAAAGTTGATTCTTGAGAATAACCTGCCCGATAACCAAAGCGCGAAGTAAGGGTAAGGCCCTTTATTGGAGTAAAGTTTAAAAATGCCGTTCCTCTTGTATTGAACGATTTTGTACTGGCATCAGTCCTCCTAAGTGAGACAGCCGGGTTTGTGGAACCTCCCGTGATATATTTGTCGCCATAATATAAGCCATTTTCGTCCGTAAGCACCTTCTTCCCTTGAGCAACTGAAGCCAGAAGGCTGGCGGGTTCTTCTCCATGGGCGTATGTCCATGGGGTAAGAGGGTCCATGTTAATAGCCGACCCCAAGATACCGTTTGCCCCTTGACCAACACTTTTTACTTCTGTGTGTTCTATAGATGTGGTAATACCAACCTGTAACCAGTCTTTTATTTTGTAATCGGCGTTTATTTGTCCGGTTAAGCGTTTGTAAGTATCTTTATCTCCAATAATAATACCGTCGTTGTTTGTTGAAGCGAGCGATGTAAAAAAGCTGCCTCGGTCGTTACCGCCCTCATATCCAACAGTGTGGCGAGCCATTATACCCGTTTCAGTTACGCGGTCAACCCATTTTGTGTCCGAATGCCCGTCATAATAAAAATCTGCATCGTTTAATACTGTTTTTGTCCTCAACATATAGTCCTTATATTGCTCGGCATTAAGTAAGGCAGGCATGTTGGCAAGGCTTTCGGAAGCGTGTTGCATGTTGTAAAAAATTCTGCCCTGTCCGGCAGTTGATTTTCCTGTTTTGGTAGTTACCAGAATTACACCGTTACCTGCCTCAATTCCATATATCGCTGCAGAAGCTCCATCCTTTAAGATTTCGATTGATTCAATGTTGTCCGGATCAAGATAATTGAGGTTTTGAACCTTTAATCCGTCAACAATAAATAAAGGCTCAGTTCTTGCATTAGAAGAGTATCCGCGAATCTGAATGTTAGCTGTTGATCCCGGAGCGCCCGACGTATTTGAAATTTGAACACCGGCAGCTTTCCCCTGAAGCGCCTGTGCTGCATCGGTTACTGTACGGTTCTCCATATCGGCTGCCCTTACCGATGCTATAGAACCGGTAGTATTACTCTTG
>JAITWJ010000072.1 GCA_031285325.1 Bacteroidales bacterium | reverse complement strand
CAGGATATTTTATGTTTTTAGCAATAAACTCCAATAATTTTTCGATACAGGGTAACTCCTTGTTGAATACAGGCAATTCTTCCGGACTTCCAAACATAACACTGTCATTACAATTATGTTGAGCCATTATAGGAACGATTATTAACCCTTGAAATATAAGTATAAATGTAATCGCCTTTACCATTTTCTTGGAACTTTATAGATGAAATGCCACGTCTTGGATAATCCAAAAAATAATATAGGTATCGTTATCTTATTTATAATTAATAAACATATAAACTTACCACATTTGATTTTAGTACCACACATAGTTTATTGTATTTTTTCAATCCATCTTTCAGCTCTGCACAACGATAAAACATATATATATTGTTTAATCCTTGATGCAAAAATATATTATCCGATTTAATAATAATTCTTTTATTATATGCACCATCGGGAGGCAATCGCTCCAACTTGGTAAAATCAGATATTTCATTTAAGATTAACGTTTCATCTATTCCAAAAGCAACAAACAGTTGTGTCAAAACCTGATAACATTCAGGGTAAAACTCAATGTTTTTGGTCGTTTTATTTTGAAACTTAACAGTAAGGATTAATATGTCGCCCACACATACTGTATCTTTATCAAACTGAATGGATAAATCTATATAATGCTCAATAGAAGGACATGTATAGACAGGCAAAAATGTTGATAAAAAGAAAAATAAAACTACCATCTTCTTGGAATTTTATATATAAAATGCCACCACTTAGGCATAAATGTAGTTAAGGAAGCTCCTGAAGATGTTATTGCCGCTCCATCATATATTCCCGCTTTGAGGGTTGTTGTGCCTTTCAGCTGCTTCACATACTGCCAACTAATAAACATACACACTTACCTTGTTTGATATTAGCGTCCCACAAAAATTACTTTCTGCCTGTGTCTTGTTTGTAAATTTTGGACAATGATAATACATAATTAAATTATTTATTTTTCTATAAAAAAACTCATCATCTGACTTAAGAATAAACTTTTTTACATATATAACATCCGGTGGTAGATTTACTAATTTTAAACTACTATTTTTAACAACATCCTCTATATCATTTATAAATACAATTCGATCTACTCCAAAAGGCAGAAAATGATGTGTGAAAAGCTGAGTTGATTCAGGGTAAAATCCAATATCTCTATTTGTTTTATTCCGAAACTCAATAGTGAGAGTTAACGAATCGCCCATGCATATTGTATCTTTATCAAATTGGATAGCGAGGTTTACATAATGCTCTATTGAAGGGCAGTTATCCATAGGCGCTAACGCCGCTAAAAAGAAAAATAAGGCTACCATTTTCTTGGAATTTTATAAATGAAATGCCACCAATGTGTTTTAAACAGGACGGTATTGCTCGTTACAAAATCGTAGGCATAAATGCCTGAAGCAACCCCATATCGGTTTATTCTATCTATTATAGTATTACCTTCTGATAATTTCGGTTTCGGATAATAGCCTTGTCTTTTATAATTGTATAAATATGTATAATATTCTTCTTCAGTATTCATATAAGTTTTACCGATATATTTTCCTGACAGGACATCGCTACTATGTTTCATTTCGTGGTCGGCAATATATGCAAACCTGTCATAATTGCCCTCAAATGGATAATTATGATATGCAATTTCACCTGTTATAGGGTCTGTTACACCTGGAGTTATTCCATACTTTTGAAACAATTCATGGTTTGGGTCATAAGTTCCCTTAAACCCGAAGTAATCTAATGCCTTTTGCTGTTGTCCATTAGCAACAAAGCGTTGAAAAACTTTTTCGTTACTTCTAAATCCTTGACCTCTTATAAAATTGGTAGTTTGTTCAGGGAAGATCATTACTGAAACACTTGGATCGAATGACCAACCATTTTCACCTACGTTCCATGCCATATAATTGGCGCTGGCAGTATTGTGAGTAAAATTATAATTAAATCCAACTGAAGTAAAATTCGTACTTACCGGAAGTCCCGTATAAGAAGATAACCCTGCCGACCAGCCGGCACTGAATCCGCTTTGGGTAGATGCCGATACATACGCCGAAACGCCACCGGCCGAAACACTTGCATAAGCAGATAAGTCACTGTTACTAAAACTGTAATCAACCCCGGCCTGAACGCTTGCAACTCCCGGTATTCCAAAGCCAACTGAAATTCCAATGCTAAGGCCACCGCACCTGCTCCAGCTTATTTTCGGAAATATCCAAAAAAATTCCCCACTTGGGTCCGTAAACATTAGCGGGTTATTGAAAGCATAACTGTACCTGTTGTAGCTCTGCGAATAATCTGGAAACTGCACAATTGGGTCGGGGCTAAGGAACCTTCCCAAAACAGGGTCGTAAAGCCGAGCGTTCATGTTAATAAGCCCAAACTCGTCAAGGTGCTCATGCCCCGTAAAGCCACGGTCGAAGACCAGAGTCGGGTCTTTGGTTACAAAAGTGCGTACACCCCAAGGGTCGAACACAGCCTGCTGAACAATGTTGCCGGATGCGTCGGTTATTATCGCAAGGCTGCCCAAATGGTCGGTATGAGCGTAATACATTCCATCCTTGAGTACTGCCGTGCCTTTCAGCTGCTTTACGTATATGCCGCACAGGCCGTCGCCACCGCCAATATAATACAGATGAGTAATGGTGTCGCCCTTTGTTACCCTCTCGTAGTTGCCGTTAAAAATTACCGTTTTCCTTAATACTCCGTTTTCACGCAGTTCGGTCTTAATACGCTCGCGGTCGGGGCCATAAGCTATGTCTAATTTATATATATTGCCGCCAAGAGTGTCGATAATGGTTGTCGCCCTGTTGAACAGGCTGTACTCTATCTCCTGACCGGCGGTATTGAGCAGACCTGCTGTGTTTTCTACCGACGTTACGGCATGAGGGCCTGCACTATGTTCTGCATAGGTGTATTTACCAAGGCCGGTCTTTGTATCTATGTTGCCGTTCGACTGGTAGGTCATTGTCGTTGCACCTGCGGTTGTAAGCCTGTAAAGATCGTCGTAGGCGAATGTTTCCGTCTGGCTGGCCATTCCGCTACGAGACATCAGGTTGCCGGTGGCACTGTTAAAACTGTAACCGTAGTTGCGGATGGCGCCATTATTGGTTTTCAATGAATCAAGCAGACCGTTTGTGTATGTAGCA
>JAITWJ010000133.1 GCA_031285325.1 Bacteroidales bacterium | reverse complement strand
CCGGCGAATATGAGTACACGGCAATGTATTACGACAATGCCGATAATGCAATGATTTATCACTATTACGCTTCGAAGGACGATTTTGACGACTCAAACTCTTCAACGTTTGAGCATCCGCCAAAGAGCGAAAAGGAAGGAACGCTGACAGTGAAGGCAAACGGTACCAAACTGACAGTTACCACCGGCGACGGATTAACATTTACCACATCGGCAATTGTTGAAGACGATGTAATGATTAATCCATCCAACTGTTTCAGTTTCAACATTCCCGCACAGCAAAGCGGCGAAAGCGAAATTGAGAGCATCAGTTTCACGAAAGGTTATCAGGGACAGTTTTACGGCTGGGATGGCGACGAAGAGCTGGAATTTGGCATCAAAATTACCGGCGGCGGCAACACACAGTATGTGCGTTTTATTGCATACATGAAATAAAATGAAAACACAACAGGTATGAAACGTATCGTATTTTTTACACTTGTATGCGCAATAGCGGCAATAACGATAGCCTCGTGCGGAATGTTCGAAATTCCGGAATGGGAAAACAGTATCGCATTGACCGGCGAACAGAATAAAACAGCTTTTGCCGACGACGAAAAGTTAGAAATCAACTTCACGGCAAAGTCCGACTGGGTAGCCCTCACATCAGTTTCGTGGCTGCGGCTGCCGGTAAACAGCGGCAATGCGGGTACAGTAACCCTCGCCGTTGAACTCGACCCCAACACTAATAGTGGCAATCGCACAGCAACAATTGTTCTCGTAGGCTTTGGCGAAGACCACAACGAGGGAACCGAAATAACCCTTACACAAAAGGGTGTAACGAAAGACAACCAGCCGCTGACCGAAAAAGACCTGCTCACCGCCCATCCGTGGAAACACGAGGTTACAGTTATACAGCATCTGGAAAGCAACACAAGCGAAGATGACAGAACAGCTATGACATGGACATTCATACCAAACGGCACTTTGCGCATGAGCGACAGTACCGACAGTTTCGATATGCTTTACGAAATAAGCAGCTATGGCAGCTACTTTGAAATATATGCACCCGACGACGGGTACGAAAACGAAAGAATGCGTTATTACATTAAAAATTTAACCTCTAAGGTATTTGAATGTGAAACAACCGTTACGGATGATATCAACAACTCAACCTTTACGATGACATCCAAATTTGTGAAACCCTGAACGGTATAATGGGGGGCTTTTAAACAGAGAGGCATCAAACTCCCCTCCTTTGGAGATGCTGTAGAAGATGATTCCGGAGGGAAATGCTGCAAGGCGTTTCGGTTTTTCATCCGGTTTCAAATAAATAAATAAAAATCCCTGCACAGAGAATCTGCAGAAAAACAGATAATAATTAGTTGTATGAAAAGAATTTTTTTATAGTTTGCGCTTGTATGCACAATGGCGGCAACGACCGCAGTAACAGTTTTCTTCTGTTCGGATAACAGTGGAGGAGGCGGAAGCAGTAACGGAACTGACGGCATTATTATCGGATTTGTTTTACCATTACGGGCTGTGAAATCAGTGAACAGAACATCCACAGGCAACGCTCCGCTCGCGGTTATGAATTGAAAATCGGCGGAGCCAAAATTAAGCCTTTTCAAGGCTATCAAAATAATTACTGCGTAACATGAGTTAATAAGGTATAAAACATATTTTACGCAACATAGATAAAAAAACGGTACTCTAAAAAGAATACCGTTTTTCATTAAAAAATATATTGGTTTTTGGTGTTTCTATAATTATGCGCAACGCTGTTGTAAGTAGTCAATAGTCGATTTTACCGACAGCATTTGCGGTAGCATATCGTTTTCAATATTCAAATTAAACTTGGTTTCCAAATAAAAAAGGAAGCAAGTCATATCAGTTGCATCCATCAACATATCGTTTTCGTAGGAGGCATCTTCGGCAATTACGCTACGAGGTACTCCTGTTTTTCTTAATACCTTGTAGAGATTACGGCGAATATATTTATCAGTGCTCATTTATTGTGGTTTTTAATTATTACAATATTATTGATTCTAAAAAGGTTTATTGTCAACCTACGAAATAATGACAACCAAATGCGTGAACACACGTATATAATTTTTCAAAAAAAATTTTTTTAACACTTTACAAGAATGTAATCTTGAGTTGATATTATTCTTATCGGTACAATATCAACTCAAGATTCGGCATTAGTAATTATAAGCTGCTTGCTAAACTCTAATAGTTAACAACCTGAATTTTGAACAAGCAAATCTTATCCAAAATTCAGGTTAACTGAACAAAAAGTACTTTACCTTTTTAGTTCTTAATTATCTTCCTTGCTGTTTTGCTGTTCTTACTCTCTATTTGTATAAAGTAGATGCCATTGGGCAAAGCAGTTAAATCAATTTTACCTGTTTCGGAAACAGGTTCTGCTACCACTATAATTTTACCCAAAATGTCGGTAACCGAATATTGGTAACTGACGCCATTTTCAAGACCGGTTATTTTGAACACACCCGTTGATGGATTGGGTACAATGTCAATATTTTCGAACCGGTTTTCGCTGATTGCATCTAAACATGTTTTTGGTATCAGCACTACTTCGGCAGGATATGAAACACAGTTTAACGCCTCGTCTTCTTCGTTCTCAAACAGTTCGCGCACATAATAGGTTGTTACCTCATCAATAGGAAGATGTCTCCACGTGTTTCCTACATGAACAGGCCAGCTGTCTTCGTCCACACTCCTGCTGCTGAACCAGTAGGCTTTGCCTTCGAAGTCGAGAAATATTTCAAATTCGGTATCGCTACAGGCTTCAATTTCTCCAATTTCGGGCGCTTCGGACATGGCAACCGTTATCAGATTCTCTTTTTCAACAGCACTTTCACCCATTTCGTTTTCGACGGTTAAACTTACAGTATATACGCCGTTTTCGGCATACCAGTGCACCGGATTTTGCTCCGTACTTGTGTTGCCGTCGCCAAAATCCCATTCCCACGACAGTGGTTTGTTTACCGACTCATCGTTAAATTCAATACGTCCGTTGCACGAGTTGTCGGTATTGACCGAAAATTCGGCTTCGGGGGTAGCATTATTAATACAATCGATATTGATTTTGTATCCATCATAATTCTTTGAATAATCGGAAACAAAATGAACAGTTATATATTCGCCTGTAGATGATACAGTTCCTGGATTTCCGTTGCTGTTACAGTATCTTGTATTATTTATGAGAGGTGAACTGATTGAATTTCCATCGTAAAATTCAATGTAATCCCAATCACAGCCCCAATCAGCTTCAATGTCAAATTCTTCTATTTCTAAAACAATGCCTGCTGCTCCGGGTGCATGAATGATGAGTTGCGAGTTCGACGATCCAGAATAACTATTGTTGGGACCTCCGCTGTCATATATAGTACCTTTGCAGCCTTCGAATGTTGTGGTACCATTTGCAGGCATAATGACAAGACAAGGCAGTGCGTCGTCAACTACAATATGGTTTTCTTTGGTTAAGGTTGCTGTGCCGCATTCGCCGCCATCTACCGTAAGGGTTACGGAGTAAACGCCCAGTTCGTCGTAAACATGTACAGGACTTATGTCGGTAGAGGAGCTACCGTCACCAAAATTCCACAGATAATTGACGCCGTTCGTCGTTGTGTTGGTAAATGTTACTTCGGCTGGCGCATTGCAAAATTCGGTTTCGGATGCTGTAAAACCAATCGAAACTGCATTAACAAAAGGTTCGTCAATAACACCTACTGCATAAAATGCGTCGCCTACCGATTTTGTTTCGGGCGAACAGGCGCCAAACAGTTCGTTGGTTGCCTCAATAGCATAATAATAGGCGTCGTAAAACTGCGATGTAGGCGATAAATACTCGGTAAGCATTTTAAATGCAATCTGTTCAGCTTTCTCCATACCAATTGGTGTTACATTGTAGGCATTGCCATGGTCGTTTGTGCCGGTTCCGCCTTCGCACAAAAGATAGAACCAGTAACTGAGAACAGCGCTGTTGGTATGAACGCCTCCGTAGTCCTGATTTCCATATACCCAGTAAGTGCCATGATAGGTGTCGGGCAAAAAATAACCATTGGGATTTTGCATGGAACGCATTACATAACCAATATCTTCGCCAATTAGCCAGTCGGCAGAATCGGGAGTAGCATAAAATTCGATGGCAGAGCCAAAAATATCGCTGAAGCCTTCATTTAAAGCCCCCGACTCGTATTCGTAAACCAAATTGGCAGTGTTTGAGGTTAAACCGTGCGTAACTTCGTGCCCGCAAATGTCAACAGTAGTAAGAGGTGTAATAAGGTTGCCGCTATAGTGCATGCCTCCATCGCCATATATCATATAATCGCCCGTCCATGCGGCATTGATATTATTTTGGAATCCATAAGCCTCCACAAGATTGAAATGAACATACGACAGAAGCATGTATCCATTGCCGTCAATACTGTTTCGGTCGTGAATATTATAATAGTAATCGTAAGTTACAGTAGTTGCAAAATGAGCATCAGTTGCATATTCGTCCTGCTGTGCGTTAACGTTGTTCCAATCATTGTCGTCGTCGGTAAAATCAGTTGCTGCATAAGTATAATAACTATCATTGATGTTTAAAGTATGGATACCGTTTCCCCGCGTATTGTCGCGCAGTCTGTAAACCTCTCCGTTTAATTCGGTTGTAATTTCCTGTTCGCCGCTGTACTGAGTATGAGCAACTCCCACTTCGTCAGAGAAATGGATGAGCGATAGATCGAACAGTATTTCGCCTGTTTGAGCATCTACATAAACCATCTTTCGGCTGTATGGTTTTTTTGAAAAAATATTGAATTTGTAAGCAGTTCGCAATTTGTTTTTATTCAGGTTTGGTTTTGCAGGCGTTATTACTTTTATTCCTGTTGGATAATAAGTGGCATTTTCATCATTTTTAATCAGTTTTAGCGTTTTATCTTCGTCTTCGTCCTGCCACATATAAATTTCAGCTCCAATGTAATTCAGTGCCGCCTGCAATGCTTCCTTTTCTGGGATGGAAAAAACTACATCGAAATTTGGCGCGTCCACAATATCGCCATTCATTGAAATTACGCTTCCATTTTTTACATGAACATTCCATGCAGTAAATTCGACAGGATAACCCGCAATGGTTTGTTCGTAGCGGTACAGTTCCTTATTGCCTTTACTTTTTTGAGTGTTCTTTAAATTAAAATCGGCATTGCTGCCAACAAAAAAACTTTTTGAATATTCAATAGCTTTTTGGGGCGTCGTGCGATAGTTATCCCTGAAACGGATTGACGAGGGTAAAGCAGAATTTTCTTGCAATCTTATTGATTCTGCATTGCGTTTTAATTCTGCATATTGTTCACTCTTCGATGTTTGAGCGAACATAATTTGTGGCATAGCCAACAACAACGATAATAGAACTGTTTTCATTATAAGCTAAATATTAATGTTTATACTGTAAATGTTCAAATAATAATTTTGCAAAGATAGTATAAAAACTGCACCTCACACACAAACACATAAAAATTACCTTTAATGTTTATAGGAAAAATATATGAATTTACAAAATAATAGACTTGTTCGGAAAATAGAAAAGATGTTTCAATAATCTCTCGCATGAGGCGATTCATTGGATAAAATGTTTTATTCTGGTGCGCTGCTATTTGTTTTAGCCGGTGATGCTAATGAGCAAAATTTTACTCTCCGGCGTTATTTTTCACAAAAGGGGCTGTAAGTTAACTATTGAATGTGCATGGGCTGGGGTTTACCCAAACGTGGAACTGAAAGCCGCCCTCCTGAAAATCACTTTCGAAAAGGCAATGTAGCAGCATGTTTCGAGATGGTGCATCTGCGCACGTGTATAAATAAATTTACATACGTGTATAAATAAATTTACATACGTGTATAAATTTATTTACATACGTGTATAAATTTATTTACATACGTGCGCAAGTAAATTTACATACGTGCGCAGATAAACTTACACACGTATGTAAATGGAGGACGAAAATAACGATAAACAGACCTATTCTTTTTTCTGAAGAGATATAATTAAGAATAGACCAACAACAGCAATTAACACACTGTTCTTTTTTTTGCGAGAAAATTTCCCAAACGTGGGAACTATTCCCGCTCACGACGTTGAAAATATTTTTCAATTTTTAAAAATGTATTTTGATGTTAGCGTTATTCCATTCGTTTAGTAACATTTAAGCTGTTGGATTTACAACTATTTGGAAATTTTTTTTCGACAACGGCTACTACTACTTGATTACCGCTTCGCTATACGATTTGAAGTACACGCCTTTGGACGGCATTGAGCGAAACGGAATTTTATTAACCGTAAGCGAAGCATAACATGCTATTTTTGTAAAAGATAGAAGTCCCGCATGGACGACTCTGTGAGTTGAAGTGTCGTTCATGCAGGACTTTTTATATTGATAATATTTTAGTATTCCTTTATTCTTCACTATTACCTTTTAGTTCTTCACTTTTTACTTCTTTGTCGCCAGCAAACTTCACTGAATAGTGCAGCGATTCGACCTGCCACACAAGGTTTCTTTTGTTGGGTTTTTCGGGGGCATACACATAACCATCTGTTACTATCACACGGTTATTTTTCTTGTCATGATGGGCATACATTACAAAGGAACCACCCATCAAGTCGCCAACAACTTTCCAGAGACCGCGCAATTCAACCGCCTGATGTCCGTTTATTGTTATGCTTTTGTAGGTTACAGGCAAATTAAGTTCGGTTGCCATATAAGAGCCATCTACTGCTCCGGGCACATTGACGCGCAACACCGAGTCGCGTTTATTCAATAAATATTCGCGCGAAAATGTTCCCTCGCCTATATACTCAAAAGAGTAAATCATCAGAGCTTCACTGGTTGAAGACGATTCTTGCGAAAACCATCTAAAATTTTTGTCGGTACGAGGTTTATTCTTTCTGTAACCGTTTGGAATCCCCACCTCGAATCCCCATGTATTTTTTACATCATCCATCAATTGCACATTGGGATATTGTCTGTTGAAAGTTAAAATTCGATTTCGTTCGGCACTCATAAAAAAGCCTAAGATTCGGACTTCATATTTTTCTACAAGCTGTTGAAAAGTATCGTAATTTTTTGCTTCAATCCGCATTAATGCTTGTTCTTTTGCCCATGCGTTGTCAGTATAGTACATTACTCCTTCGGTTTCAACATCAGGAGAAATAGTTACAATTAACATATTGCGCCATGTTTTCATGTGATCGCTTAAAATTGTTGGTGGAATAACAGATAAATCAAAAATGCTTTCAATTTGAGGTAATCCTTGCATTTCCTGTTTAAACATTTCAATAAGATATTCGCCACCAGCCGATTTTTTTGTTTTCTCATCCATCACAATCATCACCTCTCCCATTTTTCCGGTGATATTTGGCTTGTAAGAGCCTGAATCTTTACATCCAATCCATAAAAATGGCATAGTAAGCAGGCAATAATTGATTATCTTTTTCATTTTGTGTAGTTTTCATTAACAATTTAACTTGCTATAATTTTGTTTTCGCGGCAAAGGTAAAACTATTAATTATATTTTTGAGTTAATTAATATTAATAACTCATATTGTTCAAAATGGCACAGAAGGTCGCGCAGAAACGACGCTTTTTCAATTGAAAATAAAAAATGGAAAGTTAATACCTGATGTTACGCAAAAATATTATACAAAGTTAATTATAATCAATATTTTATTAAAAGAATGTGCGAAAAATATTTTTGAAAGCAGATAACAACTATTTTAGCAGATTGTTGTATTATAGATTGGGCAACGCGAATAAGACAAATAACACGAACAAAAAACAATCCCCTAAAATCAACATAATCCGCTTTTTAAAATACTTTTCATCATTTTTAAACTATCCAAATCTTGTTCATAACTTGTTGAAATTTCATCATAACTTTTTAAAAATAACAGTTGCTTTTTAGTTTCATTTTTATATGAGAAATTGAACAATGAACAATCCAAATAAAATTATTACGATTTAGATGCGATTTTCTAACAGAGTTATTACAAAAAAACATGCGGTCGAAACCATTTAATTATTAACTTTGCCCGATTTCAACAGCGGTTAATAATTTATATTAATCATAACAGCATGAGTATTGTACAATTATTTCAGTTGTTGATAAACTGAAAATAAATATTGATAATTGACATTTGCAAAAAAACTGCAATTTATTTATTGACACAATTAACAGCGTAATAATATCAACATATTAATTTTAAAATAAGATATGAATAATAATAGTTGGTTGAAAACAGGTTTCGTAACCGAGCTTGTACCCGAAGGTATCAATTTGACTGAAGAAATCAACCGTATGAAGCACGAAAAGAACGCGGTGATTATGGCACACTATTACCAAACTGCGGATATTCAAAACATTGCCGATTGCATTGGCGACAGTCTTGCTTTGGCACAAATGGCTACCAAAACCGACGCTTCCATTATTGTTTTGGCAGGCGTTTATTTTATGGGTGAAACCGCAAAAATTCTTTCGCCACATCGAAAAGTGATTGTTCCTGATGCGAATGCCGGATGTTCGCTTGCCGACAGTTGTTGTTCTGATGAATTTTCACGATTTATTGCCGAACATCCCAACCATAAGGTAGTAACTTATGTAAATACAACGGCAGCTGTTAAAGCTCTTTCCGACTTGGTTGTTACAAGCACTAATGCCGTTAAAATTGTACAGAGTATTCCCATTGACCAGCCCGTTATCTTTGGACCCGACCGCAATCTCGGTAATTATATTAATGGACTTACCGGTCGTAACATGCTTTTGTGGAATGGCGCCTGCCATGTTCACGAAAAGTTTTCGGTCGAAAAAATTCTTGCCTTAAAGCAGCTTTATCCCAACGCCGAAGTGCTTGCCCATCCCGAATGTAAGCAACCTGTACTGATGATTTCTGATTTTGTAGGCAGTACTGCCGCTTTGCTCGCCTATTCGCAGCAATCCACAGCAAAAGAGTTTATTGTAGCCACCGAAGCCGGTATTTTGCACGAAATGCAACGCCATTCGCCGCAAAAAAACTTTATACCCGCTCCTCCTAACGATTCAACCTGTGCCTGCAACGATTGTGAATATATGAAACTCATTACGCTCGAAAAAATATATCTTTCGCTTAAATATGAGTTTCCTTTGGTTGAAGTGGACGAAACAATACGCCAAAAAGCGCTGATTCCCATTGAGAGGATGCTGAAGTTGAGTAAATAAAAAATGTTATACAAAACGGTACATAAAGTCCTGCAAGGACGACACTTTTTGAGTGAAAAATGAATAGTAGATATATAAATCAATCCTTCACTTTTTAGTGTCGTCCCAGCGCAACTATTGGATTTAGTATAAAAAAAATTGTTTGATTGCTTTTGGTATCAAAAGTTGAAATTTTCAATTTTCAACTTTCTTCGCTACATTTGCAGGATTTTTTGTACATACAGAACACTTTATTCTATTCTGTATGACGCATTTTTAAGTGAAACAATTAAATACAAAAGCAAAGTTGAGCAGTAATTCAGATTTAATTCAGGAATATTCAGAAGAAACTATTCAGTCACTGGACTGGAAAGAACATATTCGCCGTCGTCCCGGTATGTACATCGGAAAATTGGGCGATGGCGCTTACGCCGACGATGGTATATACGTTTTGTTGAAAGAGGTGATGGATAATTCGATTGACGAATACATGATGGGATTCGGCAAAAAGATTGAAATCACCCTGCGCGACGGCTCGGTAACGGTGCGCGATTATGGACGCGGTATTCCGCTCGGAAAGGTGGTCGAAGTGGTGTCGAAAATGAATACTGGCGCTAAATACGACAGTAAAGTTTTCAAAAAATCGGTAGGACTGAATGGGGTAGGGACGAAGGCGGTGAATGCGCTTTCGATAAATTTTACTGTGCAGGCTTTTCGCGAAGGCGTTACTAAAAAAGCTGTTTTTAGTAAAGGCGAGTTGATAAATGATTTGCCCGAAGAACCTACCGTTGAGCATAATGGTACATTAATACGGTTTACCCCTGACTATACTATTTTTGAAAACTATGCTTTTCGCGACGAGTTTATTGAAAACCTGCTGAAAAATTATACTTATCTGAATCCAGGACTTACAATCAAGTTTAATGATACAATTATCCGCTCCGAAAAAGGATTAATTGACCTTTTAGATGATAAAATGACCGAGCCGAGCATTTATCCTTATATTCACCTGAAAGACACCGATTTTGAGATTGTATTTACGCACACAAGTCAATATGGCGAGGAGTATTACACTTTTGTAAATGGTCAGCACACCACTCAGGGTGGAACGCATTTGGTTGCTTTTCGCGAAGCATTTGTAAAAACAGTTCGCGAATATTTTAATAAGAATTTTGATGTAGCTGATATTCGTCAGGGAATTGCCGCTGCAGTGAGCATAAAAATTGAAGACCCTGTGTTTGAATCGCAAACCAAAACACGGCTCGGTTCAAAGGACATGGAACCCGACGGAGTTTCGATTCGAAATTATGTAGGTGATTTTCTGAAGCAAAATCTCGATAATTTTCTGCATAAACATCTTGATATTGCCGATATTATACAAAAAAAAATACTTGAATCGGAAAAAGAACGCAAAGCTATTTCGGGCATTCAAAAATTGGCAAAAGAGCGCGCTAAAAAAGTAAGTTTACATAACAAAAAATTGCGTGACTGCCGTATTCATTACAATTCTAATGACGAACGCAAACTCGAATCGTCAATTTTTATAACAGAAGGCGACTCGGCAAGCGGTTCTATTACGAAAGCACGTGATGTAGCCTGCCAAGCGGTGTTCAGTCTTCGTGGAAAACCGCTCAACACGCACGGATTGACGCGAAAAGTAGTTTACGAAAATGAAGAATTCAATCTTTTGCAGGCAGCGCTCAATATTGAGGAAGGTTTGGAAACCCTGCGTTACAATCACGTTATCATTGCAACCGATGCCGATGTGGACGGAATGCATATCCGTTTGCTTCTTATTACTTTTTTTCTTCAGTTCTTTCCCGAATTGGTTAAAAACGGGCATCTTTATATTTTACAAACACCGCTTTTCAGGGTTCGTAACAAAAAGAAGTCTGCCTATTGTTACAGCGAGGACGAACGTTTAAGAGCCATTAAAGAATTAGGACCGAATCCCGAAATAACTCGTTTTAAGGGTCTTGGGGAAATATCGCCTGACGAATTTAAAGGGTTTATCGACAAAAACATCCGCCTTGAGCGCGTACGAATGAAAAAAGAAGACGCTGCCAAAGAACTGCTCGACTTTTATATGGGCAAAAACACGCCCGTTCGTCAGAATTTTATTATTGATAATTTGGTGGTGGACGAGGAAATGCTGTAAAAGATATTATTTTTGAATCTGGATAACACAGATGCTACGGATTTTTATGGATAAAAAAATATTAAAATTTATGTCGTTCATATTTTAATTTAGCATAATTTTTCAATCAGTTTTTTTCCCGTAAATATCTCTGGATTTTTGCCAACTATTTTTTCAAGTAGTTGAGCATAAAAAATATTTACGCCCGGATATTCATATTCTGTCAATCTTGAATTGTGCCACAGCAGCGAAAACATTCCGCCAAATTTGCGGGCTTCTTCGATTAAGGCAAATGCGGCTTCTTCGAGTCCCGCAAAATCAAGTTTACGATAATGTAATATGCTTTGCTCCATCATTATTAAAGGAATTTCCCAAATATAGAACATACGGTCGTTTTCAACATCGTAAGGATGGAACGGATAGCAGTAGCCGTTTCTGTAACCTTCGTGTTCTACAAAAGCCAGCGATGTATCGTACCTGAAACCGGCTTTCTCATGCAACCGGAATGTTTTTGGATGAAAAAAGCGGAGAAAATGCTGTCGAATACCGTGCGGCATTTTTCCGTAAACCGATGAAAATTCTTTGGTTTGATGCATCATTATTTCGTTGTTGTCAGCCGAAAAAAAAGTGGCGTGTAATCCTGTTTCAAAATCATTGTTCTCTAATGTTTTTACAAGTTTTTTAATTTTGCGATTGCTGAATAGATAACGCGAACCAATACTTCCACGTTCCTTTCGGAGAAAATAAAAAGCGGAGCGGATGCCAAGTCGTTTTTCGAGTGTTATCATCTCATCAAAATTCCACCAAGGATCTTTTCCCCGAAAGGGATTGATTAAATAAAACAGTCCTTTTATAAACAAATTAAGTGTTAATTTGCGGCTGTAGTTCAAAGGCGACAAACCCAACAATTGTTTCAGTTTGTGTGCAGTTTCTCGATAGTGAAAAAATTTGGTCTGGTCAATATCATGCGATAAAAAAAAACCAAAATTATCAAATAAATATTTACGATTAAATGATATTTTGTGATGCTGGCAAAACATCTCCAATCCCTGCAATATAATTTCGAAATAATAATTAACAACAGGAATTGTGCAACATGCTAACTGTTTTTGAATCGACACACTGTAAGGGAAACGCCCTATCGCATCTCTCTCTTTGGTTTCAGTTTCCTGAATACCTGAAAGAAAATAGAAAGCCGATTTCAAATAATCGTGTTTAAACAGCAGATTGCCTGCTGAATCCATTTCAAATAATTGGTTTTCTGCCTTTTTTTCGCAGGGAAACAGAATGGGAATTGTTTTGTTCAGCACAGAAAATTCAATCGGACAGATATTTTCATCTTCCGAAAGAGAAAAAATTATACTGTTTTTGTAACTCGAAAAATCGTTTTTATCTACAAAATAAAAACGATTCAACACTTCCTCATTTGCCTGCCAGTGTTGCAACAGATGGAAAAGAACATATTTGATTTGATTGTCTGTCAATAATTTCATTTTTTTTAATTTTCAATTTGGCATCTTTTAATATCGCCAACAATCATCAATGCTTCTTCGCGTACAATATCGGGCGGCGCAATTTGCCTCAACTGAAGGCTGCGAAGCCATCCTGCCACTTCACTGTCGCGCATGGTATAAAGAACTTCGCGAAACTGTTCAATTTCGGTGTTCAAATAAGAATACGATGGTTTTGTACGAAAAATATCTAATTCTTCATCCTGATAATAAATAATTTCGGCGCTGTTCGATAATAATGATTCTTTTTCGCATACTTCGTGCACCCCGCAACAGTCAACGTTGGGCGTTGTTGCGGGTTTTTTGTCCACAAATTTGTTTTTCTTTTTGCTAAACAGTAACGTAAATATAAAAGTCAGCAAAACGGCGGCAGCTATACTTAATAGAATGAATTTCATTAGAATTTGGTGTAAATGATTTACGTGGCAAAGATATAATTTTTTGACGAATAACAACTAAAAATGAATAGATAAGATAATTTTATTTTATGCAGATAGGGTAGAGGTTTATGATTTTAATTTATACTCATCTTTTTTATTTTACACAAGTTATTGTAACTTTGCAGACTGATAATTTATATAAAATGAAATTCGATTACGACGTTATTATAGTAGGAGGAGGACATGCCGGTTGTGAAGCCGCCTCTGCAGCAGGTAATTTAGAAATGCAAACGCTGCTTATTACGATGGATTTAAATAAATTGGCGCAAATGAGTTGCAATCCTGCTGTAGGTGGAATTGCCAAAGGGCAGATTGTGCGCGAAATAGATGCACTTGGTGGTCAAATGGGTATTGTAACTGACCGTTCCTCAATCCAGTTCCGAATGTTGAATCGCTCAAAAGGTCCTGCTATGTGGAGTCCACGCTCACAGTGCGACCGTATGGTGTTTTCAGCCGAATGGAGACGTATTCTCGAACAGAATCCAAACGTTTCGTTTTGGCAAGATTCTGTTGTTGATATTATAGTCGAAAATAGTGTGGTAAAAGGTGTAATTACTCAAATGGGCGTTAGATTTAATGCTAAAGCAGTTGTTTTAACCGTCGGTACTTTTCTCAATGGATTGATGCACATAGGTTCTGTTCAGCTTAATGGCGGACGAATTTCGGAATCTGCCTCGTATGGTTTAACTGAGCGATTAGTTGCTTTGGGCTTTTCTGTTGGGCGGATGAAAACAGGAACGCCTGCACGAATTGATGAACGAACAATTGATTTTTCGGCGTTAGTAGAGCAGAGTGGGGAAGAGGATTATCATAAATTTAGTTACTTACCTGTTTTAAATAAATTTTTAAAGCAGCGAAGTTGTTTTATAACTTATACTAATAAAAAAGTTCATGATGTAATTCGTAATGGATTGGACGAAAGTCCACTATACAATGGAACGATTCAGAGCACAGGTCCGCGCTACTGTCCCAGTATCGAAACAAAAGTTGTAATGTTTGGCGATAAAGATAAACATCAAATTTATCTTGAACCTGAAGGCGAAACTACCGTTGAATACTATATTAATGGTTTCAGTAGTTCGTTGCCGCTCAATACACAGATAGATGCCTTGAAACATATAGAGGGACTCGAAAATGCAAAGTTTCTTCGTCCGGGTTATGCTATTGAATACGATTATTTCGATCCTACGCAGTTAAAATCTACACTCGAAACTAAACTGATTGAAAATTTATATTTTGCAGGGCAGATTAATGGCACAACAGGTTATGAAGAAGCAGGCGCACAGGGATTAATGGCGGGTATTAATGCGTCACTAAAAATCAAAGAAAAAAATCCATTTATATTATTCCGTGACGAGGCATATATAGGTGTACTGATTGATGATTTAATAAATAAAGGTGTGGATGAACCTTATCGAATGTTTACTAGTAGAGCAGAGTATCGTATTTTACTTCGGCAGGATGATGCCGATATGCGTTTAACTCCCAAAGGTTACGAGATAGGATTGGTTAATCAAGAGCGTTTTAATTTGTTGCAATCAAAATTAAAACAACGCGACGAATTAATTAAATTTTTACATAATAAAAGTGTTAAACCCGATGAAATTAATATTTTTTTAAAAGATAAAGGAACGGTGCCTGTTTTACAAAGTGTCAAATTAAAAGATATTATATTGCGTCCTCAAATTAAATTATATGATTTAATTTCGTTTTATCAGCCTCTACACGATTATTCTTTTCAAATAGAAAAATTACGTTTTAATGAAATTATCGAAGCTGCCGAAATATTAATCAAGTATAAGGGTTATATTGATCGCGAAAAAATAATTGCTGATAAATTAAAACGATTGGAAAATATAATGATAAAAGACAAATTTGATTATTTTTCTATTCACGCCATATCTACCGAAGGGAGACAAAAATTATCAAAAATAAATCCAGAAACCATTGGACAAGCTTCACGCATTAGCGGTGTTTCCCCTAGTGATATAAATATCCTTTTAATTTTAATGGGGCGATAATGTTTCACGTGGAACAATTATAATTGCATTAGACTTTGTTGTAACGAGTAGTATTATATCTTTCAGATAATTATAATTGTCAATTTTTGATTTATTTCAACGGATGTTTTTAATAATTGTTTAAAAAACTGTTTATTAAAAATAAAACCTATAAATAATTAATAACCAAACCATCGTTGTTGTAATAGTGTTATTATATTATGAAAATACATTTATGTTTCACGTGGAACAATTATATATATTTGCATTGCAAAATAAATGATTGAATATTTGGAATTAATATATTGTCTTTGCAAAAAAAACATCGAATATTACAAGTGTTAGTCTGAAGGTAGCGTAAAAATGACAGCATAAAAGATAATAGATATTATGAATGCAAGAAGTGTGGCTGAATATATAGTTGATAATGTAAAATATCTGCAAAAGAGGTAAAGGTACTACGTTGGTTTCGTTGTTGGAGAATGAAGTGTAAATA